>CACYEU010000029.1 GCA_902773445.1 uncultured Lachnospiraceae bacterium
CTTATATTTTCTGGGACGGCGAACTTGTCAGTCAGACAGAGGAGGATGACAATCCTTAATACAGGGGAGGGGATCATGTTAAATTTCGAAGAAGAACTTCAAAAATTCAAACCGAGCATGGAAGTCGACGATATCGAGGAGTCTTTCTATCGCGAGGATCTGAACGCCGGGGAGCCGGCTGAGCGCGAACGCAGGAGAGACCGCGAAGAGAGTGACCGCTGATGGCCTATACGAATGAAATGAGACGCCAGTCTAACAGCTGGTACAATGACGCATTGGCGAAAGCCGGGATCAGGGATCTTTCCGGAGCGATGGCTTCGCTTAACCGTGCGCTTGGGTATGACCGCACCAATACGACGGCACGCGATCTGCTCGGGCTAATCTACTATGCGCGCGGCGAGGCGCCGGAGGCGATCTCACAGTGGATCCTCAGTCAGAACATGGATCCGCGGGACCGGCTGGCATCGTATTTTTTAAAGGCAGTCGAAAATGAACCGGATGAGCTGCAGGCGATCAACATCTCGATCCGCAAGTACAATCAGGGACTGCGGTACTGCCGCGAGGAGCATGTCGACATGGCTTTGCTCCAGCTGCAGGAGGCCGTTGAGATCAATCCGTGGCTGCTTAAGGCATGGCAGCTGCTCGCTTTGATCTACCTGACCCGCCGGCAGTATTCGAAAGCCAGAAAAGCGCTTGACTATGCGCGCAGGATCGACAGCGGCGACGAGCTGACGCAAACCTATCTGCACGAGCTTTCGAGGATCCGCCCGCGGCGCATCGCTTCTTCTGACGGAGAGCGCAGAAGCGGCGGAGCGCGCACGGTCAGCTATAAGCGGGGCAATGAGACGATCATCAGACCTGTGAATCAGGATGATGACAGCTCACCTTCCAAGACCTGGGGCAATATTATGATCGGTCTTGTGATGGGGGCGGCGGTCGTCTTCCTGCTGATCGGTCCGCTGATCCGTTCAACGAGTCACAAGCAGGCCAACCGCAAGATCGCGGCTTATACTGATAAGATCGCGGCACAGGAAGCACAGATCGACGCGCTCAAGACAGAGCTCGATGAACTCAGAAAGAATTCCGACAATCAGAAAGACGACAGCACCGGTGCCACGACTCAGGAATCGTACGAGTATCTGATGACGGCAGTCGACCAGTACAGCAACGGCACGAACAGCAATGCCGCGATCGTCGAAACACTGCTTAAGATCGATCCGAACAAACTCGGGAAGCAGGGCAAAGAACGCTATGATACCTATGCAAATATGCTGTTCCCGTCCGTGATCGAAAATGAGTGGGCAGAGGGACAGTATGCCTACAATACCGGTAAATACGAAGACGCGATCAAGCGTCTTGTCAAGGTCGTGCGTATGGACTCCGACTACGAGGACGGCAAGGCAATGCTGCTTCTCGCCAATGCCTATATGAAGACCGACGACAAAGAGACCGCAAAGAGTTATTACGAAAAGATCATTAAGAAACATGCCGACACGGCAGTCGGTAAAGCCGCCAAGAGCGGTCTCGAAGGAAAAGTGAAGGAACTTACTGAGCTTGAGGATTCAGGAACCGATTCGGGCAGCACATCGGGAGGCAGTACGGATACGTCAGGGACGGCAGGAACTGCCGGTACCGATACGACGGCGGCCGGCAACGGTACGACAGCCGCCGGCAACGGAACGGCCGGCACCGACACAGCAGCAGGCGGTACAGGCACGGCGGCAACAGGAACAGCCGGAACAACCGGCAACTAGAAATGAAGCTATTTGCCCGTCGATCACTATATATGGTATGATGGCGGGCAGAAAGGAAACGATAAATGGAAGCGTTATCAGTTGAAGAAGCTATTCAGAATTATGAGGATATCGACAGTTGGAATACTGTCATGTTCCTCTATGAAGCGGCGCTTCAAAAGGTCAATACAAAATTGAATATTCTGAACCTTGAGTTTCAGCATATTCATAAATACAATCCGATCGAACATATCGAAACCAGGATCAAGACTCCGCAGAGCATCGTCAAGAAGCTTAAGAAGAACGGATATGAATCATCGATCGCGAACATGATCCGTCATGTCAATGATATTGCTGGTGTCAGGCTGATCTGTTCATTTACGTCGGATATTTACAAACTTGCCAAGATGATCGCGGCGCAGGACGACCTGAATGTCCTGTCGATCAAAGACTATATGAAGCATCCGAAAGACAGCGGATACAAGAGCTATCATATGATCGTCACGGTGCCGGTCTTCCTGTCCGATCAGGTGATCGCGATCAAAGTCGAGATCCAGATCAGGACGATCGCGATGGATTTCTGGGCAAGCCTTGAACACAAGATCTATTACAAATTTGAGGGTCATGCACCGTCCTATATCAGCAATCAGCTGCGTGAATGCGCTCAGATGGTCTCCTCGCTTGACGAGAGGATGCTCTCGTTAAACGAAGCGATCCAGGAGTGTATCCGCGAGCAGGAAGAAAAGGAGAAGGCTGACCGGGAAAGGGAACTGAAGAGGAAGCAGGCAGAGCGTGAAGCCAAGAGAGATCAACAATAAAGCCGCAATGATCATTGTGCTGCTCTGCACTGTCATCTATCTGGCTGCAGCCCCTGTCTTACATGCCAAGGCACAGCCGGCATACGGAAGCGGTCATCTGCCGAAAGGCGAGCTGACTGACGGTATGCGGGATACAATGGTGAGTAAGCTCTCACAGACGCAGGATACCGTCGACAAGATCGCGCACAGTCAAAACAGGAGAAAAATCGACACGAAGAAAGCGCGCGAGGCGGCAACCAAGCTCAAGGAGAAGAAGAAAAAGGCTGAAGCCGAGCGAAAGCAGAACACTGTAGGCAATCAGGCCTCCGGCGGCTCAGCGGGGACTGTGGATAAGCCGAAAGACAGTTCGGGCGGTTATCAGATCATGGGAAAAAGCAGCGTGACTGCCGATCAGATGGCAAGGCGTTTTAACAGTGTCGCTCAGTATCCGGCGGGTCCGATGGCAGCCGGCGGGGCACCGACGATCGATGATTTCTGCGAGATCATTGTCGAGGAAGCGGAAGCTGAAGGTGTGAAGGCCGATGTCGTTTTTGCCCAGGCAATGGTCGAGACCGGCTGGTTGAGATTCGGAGGTTCAGACTCGATCACGCAGTATAATTTTGCCGGTCTCGGAACCGTCGGAGACGGCAACCCGGGCAATGCTTTTCCCGATGTGGAGACAGGTATACGCGCGCAGGTCCAGCATCTGAAGGCCTATGCCAGCGATAAGCCGCTCAACGGAGATCTTGTCGATCAGAGATTCGATGTGGTCAGACGGATGTCGGCGCCGATCGTCGAGTGGCTTGGAATACCGGATAATCCGTACGGCCTCGGATGGGCCGGCGGACAAGGATATGGGAACAAGATTTTAAAAATCATTTCAGATACACGTTCCATGTAGGCTTGGTCAATGAAAAAGAAGGAGAACTGGTATGAAGTGTCCGTTTTGCGGAAGTGAAAACACGAAGGTTATTGACTCAAGACCGGTCGAAGAGGGCGGCTCGATCAGACGCAGACGTCTGTGCGGAAACTGCCAGAAGCGGTTTACGACGTATGAAAAGATCGAGACGATCCCACTGAACATCATCAAGAAGGATAAAGGACGTGAGATGTATGACCGCTCCAAACTTGAGTCAGGCATTTTGCGCGCCTGCTACAAGCGCCCTGTATCGACGGCCAATATCCAGAGGATGATCGACCAGATCGAGACTGAACTCTACAATCAGGAAGAAAAAGAGATCAGCAGCAAACAGGTCGGCGAGATCGTGATGAGACATCTGAAAGAAATCGACGGTGTTGCCTATGTGCGTTTTGCGTCGGTCTACCGCGAGTTCAAAGATGTCGACACATTTATGGATGAATTAAAGAAGTTGATGGATCAGTAATATGTCGATTCTTGAACTGTTTATTTTGGCTGTATCACTGGCAATGGATGCATTCGCCGTATCGGTCTGCAAAGGGCTTGAGACGAGTGATGTATCCTGGCGTCATGCTGTTTACTGCGGAGTCTGGTTCGGAGGTTTCCAGGCGCTGATGCCGTGCATCGGTTATTTCCTGGGCGCTTCATTCGACCGTTATATCGAAGCATTTGATCACTGGGTCGCGTTTGGTCTGCTGGCACTGATCGGAATCAATATGATCCGTGAGTCGTTTGACAAGGAATCTGAAGTCAAACCCTCGTTTTCGGTACCGACGATGGCAATGCTTGCGGTCGCGACAAGTATTGATGCACTGGCGGTCGGTATATCACTGGCATTTCTGTCGGTATCGCTGCCGGTTGCGGCAGTCGTGATCGGGGTCGTGACATTTGTGATCTCTTTCGCAGGTGTCATGATCGGTAAGAGAATCGGAGGAAAGCTTGCCGGGAAAGCCGGGATGATCGGAGGGATCGTCTTGATACTGATCGGACTGAGAATTCTGTTGACAAGTCTGTAAGGGGAGTGAATTATGGCAAAGAGAAGACGCCGGAAAAAAAGAGATACGACCGGTATCATTTTAAAGCTCATTATCGTTCTTTTGATATTGGCGATCGCCGGACTGCTGGTCTGGGTCGTTTTTCATGACCGCGATCTTCGAAGCGGCGTTTCGGCATTGAAACGCCAGAAGTACGAAGAAGCGATCACCTGCTTTGACGCGTCGATCGAATCGGGAGAGAATGTTGCCGAGAGCTACCGCGGAAAGGGCATTGCCCTGTTTGAACTCGGTAAATACAAAGAGGCTTCCGAGGCACTGATCAAGTCAGTTGACAAAGGGGCGGCGCCAAATGCGCAGACATCCAATATGATTGCGCAGTCATTGATCGAGCAGGGTGATTATGCGGGCAGTATCGAGTGGCTCAAAGACGGACTTTCACACGATGATGCGTCTTCAAAACTGACCCGCCAGATGCGCTATCATCTCGTCGTTGCCTATGAGAAAGGCGCGCAATGGGATCTGGCGCTGGAGAACGCACAGAGCTATATGGCTGATTATCCGGACGATCAGGATATGAAACGCGAGCTCAAGTTCTTAGAGACAAGATAGGGAGCCGGCGGGATGTCCGTTCAATTCATTTTCGGCGGTTCAGGATACGGTAAGACGACTGAAATGATCAGCCGGATCACCGCAGATGCCGCTGCAAATCCCGAAAAAAACTATTACGTGATCGTGCCCGAGCAGTCGACCGCCGCGACACAGCAGCGGCTGGTGGCAGCAGGGGCGCGGCACGGCATTCTCAATATTGATGTCCTTAGCTTTGCCAGACTCGCGCACCGCGTGTTTGAAGAGAAGGGCATGCTTTCTAAAATCATTCTCGATGATATCGGAAAAAATCTGCTTCTGCAGCGCGCTGCCGCCGCCTGTGCCGACAGACTTCAGGTCCTCGGGGGCGGGGTCAGCCGTCCGGGCACGATCAGCGAGATCAAATCAGTCCTGTCTGAATTCATGCAGTACGGGATCGACGAGGACTGTCTCGATGATCTGATCGATTCTCTGCCTCCGTCACAAAACAGTCTGATCTACAAACTGAAAGACCTGAGGATCCTTCTCGGAGAATTCCGCAGGCATATGGGCGAGCGCTATCTGACCCGCGAAGAGCTTTTGCGCGTGCTGGCACGCTGTATACCTGAATCCCGCATATTGAAGGACAGTGTGATTGCTTTTGACGGATACACGGGTTTTACGCCGGTACAGCGCGAAGTGATCAGGGAGCTTGCCGGTGTCTGTGAGAGGATCATCGTGACGGTCTGCATCGGAAGCAGTGATGACCCGTACGACTATCACGATCTTTACGAGCGCTTCGGAATGAGCAAGCTGATGACCAGACAGATCCGCGGTCTGGCACATGATGTCTGCGGCGAGGAGCCGGAGACCGTGCGGATCACGACTTCGCACACAGAAAGAAAAGAAATATTTAAGTTTCTTGAGAAATATATTTTTGATGATTCTTCGGATTGCTGCTTTGATGCTGATCTGACAGGACAGCTGGATCTGATCGGCTGCCGGGACGGGCGCGAAGAAGCCATGGTTGCGGCCAGAACGATCATGAAGCTGATGATCGATCACAGAGACTGGCATTACCGTGATATCGCGGTCATTACCGGCGACATGGAAGGCTTTTCGGAGAATCTGGATCAGATCTTTACCCGTTTCGGAATCCCCCATTTTATAGACTATAAACATCATATTCTCGACAATGCTTTTGTCGAGACAGTCAGAGCTTTGTTTGAACTCGAGAGAAACGACTATTCAAGGGCCGGTGTCCTGCGGTTTTTGCGCGCCGGGTTCTCGGGATTTTCAAATGAGCAGATCGACACGCTTGAGAATTATATTACAGCCGAAGGAATCAGAGGCTTTTCGATGTGGAATCAGCCGTGGGATGATGCGGACATCGATCCGCTCAGAAAGGATCTGATCGGAAGACTCGGGCGTTTCCACGAAGTCGCTGTCCGCGGTCAGGAGACAGTTCTCTGGTGGACACAGTCGCTCTACGAATTCCTTGAGTCCGAGCAGATGCTGAACCGGCTGCAGCAGTTTGCCGACGAGCTGGCTGAGGACGGAAGTATCGAACTCGCACAGGAATACGGACAAGTCTACAGCGAGCTGATCCATGTCTTTGACCAGATGACCGAACTGACACCGGATCAGATCGTCACATTTGCAGAATACGAGCGAATGCTTGACGCCGGTCTGGCCGAGGCTAAAGTCGGTATCGTACCGAAAACACACGATGATGTACTGATCGGTGATCTGACCAGGACCAGGCTCGGCGACACGAAGGCGTTGATCATACTCGGGGCCGGCGCCTCGAATATGCCCGGAAATGTCGGCCAGAAAGGCCTGTTGAACCGCTGGGACCGCGAGGCGTTTGACCGTGAAAACATCGAATTATCTCCGGGAGCCAAGGAAAAGACCTACGCTCAGGAATTCTATCTCTATCAGCATCTGACAAAACCCACCGATTATCTGTGCCTGACATGGCCGTCGGCAAAGCCGGACGGAAAGCCGGAAGAGGCGTCCTACCTGATCGAGGAGATCAGAGCGCGGTGCCCGCAGCTTACCGTAAAGAGCGCAGAAATCCTGATGGATCAGCCCGAGGGGATCACCGCGCTCTGCGGGATCGACTATCTGTCGGCCAATCTGCAGAGACAGCTAACGGGAGGCTCCCCGGTCAATCCGATGTGGCGGGCGCTTGCCCATGTGTTGAAGGATGATGAGCGGTTCGGATTCGACTTTTATATGATGATCAAAGCGGGGACATACAGCCGCATTCCCGAGCGCCTTGATCAGGAAAGCACGAAGGGGCTGTACGGCGATTACACACGGCGGAGCATCTCACAGATCCAGCAGTACGCGGCATGTCCGTACAAGCACTTCCTTCAGTACGGACTCAGACTGCAGGAAAATGAAGTCTTCGGATTTGAACTCAATGATTTCGGTGATGTTTTCCATGCGGCGATCGAACACTACGGAAAAATTGTCCGGGAGGAAGGACTTCGCTGGCAGGATGTCGATCCGGAAACACGCGAACGTTTCTGCGACAGGGCAATCGCAGAAAGCGGTCTGGATCGCGGAAGCGGTGTCCTGCTCAGATCAGCCAGGAATGCCTATCAGATCGAACAGATCCGCAGGCTGGTCCACCGGAGCGTGGATGTGATCACCAGACAGTTTGAAGCCGGACTGTTTGAGCCGCATGCCTATGAGCTCAACTTCGGTTCAGGCAAGATCGACCGTCTCGATGTCTATGAAGATCAGGATCACGTCTACCTGAAAGTTCTTGATTACAAGACCGGTTCGCAGAGATTCAGCCCGGTCAGAGAGTACTACGGATTGCAGCTCCAGCTGCCTCTCTATATGGCAAAAGCAGTTGAACAATTCGAAGATAAGACCGACAAAGAGATCATTCCGGCCGCGATGTTCTATTATCAGGTCGACGATCCGTTCGTTGAAGCCGGACCGGGTGAGACGATCGACGACAAAATACAGAAAATGCTCAGGGTCACCGGCGTCGTAAACAGTGACCGCAATGCTTTGGATGCCCTTGATCAGTCAGCTCCGGCATCATCGATAGTCGCTCCGTTCGGAATCAATAAAGACGGTACTCCGCGAAAAGCCGACTCGGTCAAATCGCGGGAGGATCTCGAAGTGATGATGCGCTATGCTGCCAA
>CACYEU010000030.1 GCA_902773445.1 uncultured Lachnospiraceae bacterium
GTGATCGCTTTATTCTCATAGGCGACTTTTGCGTCATAACCGCAGCGCAGCAGTGTCTCGAGACAGTAATCGCACATCGCAAGCGCGCAGAAGGTCTGCTTTCCGTGCAGAGAATTCTCAGCGCCGGTCGCGACGCAGCCTCTTCCCTCAAAATAGACCGCCAGCGCATCGCCCATGCCTGCAACGAAATGCCGGCAGCTCGCGCCGATGATCAGACTGTTGTCAAGCAACAGGACATCGGGGCTGTGTTTTTCATAGTAGACTGACTCTTCGATATTCTCGGGTGTGTAAATGACCGAGCAGGCCGAGTAAGCGGCACTGCTTGCGGCTACAGTCGGCACGAGGATCACATGAAGACCGAGTTTGTCGGCGACCGCTTTGGCCGTGTCGACGATCCGTCCGCCGCCAATGCCGACGATGACCGTGTAGTCTTTATCGCGGATCCGGTCGATCACGCCGTTGATCGCGTCCCAGCAGCAGGCGCCCGTGAACTTCTCATAGTCGTAACGGTCAAAACCGTTTGCCCTGACCATATCGGTCATCGACGGTGTCACAAGCATATAGGCTCTGCCGCCGAACAAATCGATAAACTCCGGCAGCTCTTTGACCGCGTCATTGCCCTGGATGAATTTACCCGGGAAGTAAGAGATCCGCAGATCCATTCTTGGTTCCATTTGATTCTCCTCATCTGTGGTGCCGCAAAGTTGAGGCTGCGGCACAGTCAACATTTATACCAGCGACGCGTCTGCAATTCCTTCTTCGCCGTAATACGGGTTGTTCTTGCCGATGCGCCAGGGGTTCGGAGCCATGCAGTCGCGCAGCGCTTCGCCGATCGCATGGAACGCTGTCTCCCAGACATGGTGCGGATCGCGGCCGTGGATCAGGTCGAGCTGGCAGGTCGCCGGAAATCCCTGGAAGAAGCCCTCGACAAAAGCGATCATGTCAGCTGAGTGCAGATCCTCGACATTTTCAGCGCGCGCGCCGGTGCAGTCGTCCGAGACATGGATAAATGCGTTGCGGCGGCCTTCGACGCCGACCACTGCGCGGGAGAGCGACTCATCGAGGCAGGCGTATCCGGTGCCGATGATGTTGACGCCTTCTTTTTCAAGCTTCTCGTAGAAGATCTTCTTGAGGCCGGCGCCGATCGTGATCGCGACATCCTCGCAGATCGTGTGGGTCGAGCGCCATTTGCCGCAGTCGACCTTGACACCGATCGAAAGACAGGCGCCCCAGGCCAGCGTGTCGACCATGTGATCGAGAAAACAGCTCGTCGTATCCGGGCGCAGATCGGGATCGAATTTCGTTGAGATCTCGACAACGATATCAAGCTCCTGCGTCTTTTTCTGAATTTTGACATAGTCGGGTGTCGATTTGTGAATTGTGAATAAATGTGCCATTTGATACCTCCGGTCGTGGAATACTATGGTCGGCAGACAGCGATGCAACATACATGGCTGTCTGTAATTTAATTATGCTGCAATATGCGGGTTTGTCAACTCTGTGAAAACGTTCGCGCGCAGATCATTTTTCTTTTGATGTCCGTGACACAAAAACAGCCGCCGGCTTGTGACCGGCGGCCGTTTGAAAGTCAGATCAGATGATCAGGGTGCTTTACAGACCCATCTCTGCCTTCATCTTTGCGAGCTCTGCGTCGACTGAGGAGAGCTTGCCTTCTTTTTCGTATTTCTCTTCAAGTTTCTCAGCCTTGTCAGCGGGCTTCTTGTTGAGCTCTTCCATTGCGTTGGCCTGGTTGAGCATGGTCTCTGCCTTCTCCTCCATGCGGTCGAATGCCGCCATCGCCTCGCCGGCTTTGTCGGAACCGGAGGTGATCGCATTGACATCCTGCTGTGTCTTGGCTACAGCGACCTTGGCCTTGATCTCTTCGCGTTTAGCGCGAAGCTTCTCGATATCACTGACAAGTTTGTCATGCATCTGGCGCATCTTCTGAGCACTCTGATGAGCGACATCATAGGTCCCCTTCAGGCTCTTGCCCTTCTCTTCGTATTCCTGCTTCTTTGCGATAAATGTTCTCGCATCATCTTCATTGCCGGCTTTCAGAGCCTGACGGGCAAGATCCTCATATTTCTGGATCTCGATCTTGTTGTTCTCAAGCATGTTGCGTGCGCGCGTCTCCTGCGCCATCACGCCTGCAGTCTCCTGCTTGACTTTTGCAAGATCATCAGTCAGTTCACGCAGATACTGATCGACCATCTTTGCGGGATCTTCTGCTTTGTCAAGAAGATCGTTGATGTTGGCTTTGATGATATCGGCAAATCTTTCTAACATGCTCATGGCTTTCTCCTCCTTATTGTCAGATGCCCAATCATAAAAGGTTACTCATTTTTTTGACTGTATTTTTCGACAAGAGCTTCCAGCTCCGGATCGACAAAATCATTGGCCCCGAGATCGGGATCCGCCGGGTCGGCCGGCTGAACGGGCTTCACCTGCGGCTTTGCGGGTTCAGCTGGCTGCGGCACCTGTTCCGGTTCTTCGGAATCGAACGGATGGATCTGCGGCTGTGCCTGCGCGGCTTCCTGCGCCGGCTTCTGTGTGCCCGGCTCATCATACTTCGCGGCGAGCTCGTCAAGTTCGTGCGCCGCGTATGTGTCGAGCGGTGTATTAAGGATCGCCTCTGTCTGAGCTGCCTGCTCGGCTGCGGCTTCCTTGCGCTTCTTGATGATCGCGTAGATGATCAGCAGTGCCGCGACGACCAGGAATCCGACAATGATCGGGATCAGCGGAGACTTCGTGACGGTCATCATACGCTGACCGGTCCGCGCGAACGCGAGAGAGAAGATCTCTTCTTCGCTGATCGAGGTGTCCGCATAATAGTAAGACAGATAATCCTGAAGGATGCTGACGGCCTCTTCATCCATGACGACCTGCGCCTGGGATCCGACCCAGTAACCGCAGTTGAATCCGCCGTATCCGTCATCACAGAAGATCAGAAGGAAATGTCCCTGATCCTGGAAGAGCTTCGGATACTGTGCTTCAGCGACTGCGCTGAGGTCTCCGACCGACTCGGTCGTACCGTTCGGAAGGATATAGACGAACGGCTGTACGCCGGTCTCATCGTAGAACTCTTTCAAGCCTTCTTCGAGCTTGCTGCTGTTGTGGATCCAGTCGCCGTCGAGATCTTTATAGTAGGCTGTTTTTTGAACAGCGGATGCCGGAAGCTTCTCACGTTCTCTCGTCGAAGCCGTAATGCTGCCGCCGCCTGTTCCGCCGGCCAGGGAACTTGCGATCATCATAACGAACATCGTGATAAAGATGATCAGGAAGATCGTTGCGCATCCTGAGCCGCGTGACGGCCGGCTGCTGTTCTGCCCGGTCTGATTCGATCCGCCGGACGGCTGATTGTTCGACGAACTGTTCGACGGCTGGTTCGAAGAGGAGCTGTAATGGTAATGCGGACCTCCTCCGCCCAGGAAAATGATCGGACCGAACCCGCCTCCGTAGAATCCGCCGCTATGAGAATGACCGCTGTAATGGCCGCTGTGCGAGGAGTGACCGTACGTCCGTCCGCCGCCGTGACTGCCGCCGGAGAACCCGCCGCCAAATCCGCCGCCGGAGAATCCGCCGGAGCCGCCGCCTGAAAAGCCGCCGCCACCTGAACGTCCCATAGGGCTGACCTCCTTTATTGATATCAACAGTGATTTGCAAGAAAAGTATACCACATGTTTACGTTAAATGTCGAAAAAAACTTCTGATTATGATATGATAATCTGGATGAATAATGAAGAGGGCAAGACAACTGAATTATTTGAAGAACGGCATTATCAGCCGGCAGATCCGATCGTAGAATCCGTCGAAGAAGCGGCCGCTGAACCGGCCGCCGAACCGGCAAGCCCGGAAAGACCGGACTATGCTGCCGAGATCGTCGAGATCGTCCAGAAAGAAACGGATGCGGAAGAACTGCACGAACTGCTTGACGACTACCACGACAATGACCTGGCTGATTCTCTTGAGTCGATGACCGCTGAAGAGCGTCATAGACTGTATGAAGCCATGCCGGCTGACGACGTTGCCGACATCTTTGAGCGTCTCGATCAGGACGAAGTCGATGAATACCTCGACGAGATGAGTACGCTTCAGGTCACGAATATCGTCAGGCATATGGATGCCGACAAGGCAGTTGACTTTCTGCGTATGCTTCCCGAGGAGCGCCGGCAGGAGCTGATCCGTCTGCTCGACCGCCAGTCGCAGAAGGATATCCAGCTGATCGCATCATTTGACGAAGATCAGATCGGAAGCAAGATGTCGACGAACTATGTCCTGCTGTCATCGACGATGACGATCAAGCAGGCGATGCGTACGCTGGTCCGAAAGGCGGCCGACTACGACAATATCCAGACGATCTATGTCAAGGATGAGAATGAACTGTTCCACGGGGCGATCGAGCTGCAGGAGCTGATCATTGCGCGTGAAGGACAGAGAGTCGAAGACATCGTGCAGACCAATTACCCGTTCGTGTTCGCGACCGAGCTGATCGACGACTGTATCGAAGATATCAAGGACTATTCCGAAGACTCGATCCCGGTGCTCGACAATGACCGCCATATGATCGGCGTGATCACATCGCAGGATCTGATCCAGGTCGTCGACGACGAGATGGGTGAGGATTACGCGAGGCTGGCCGGTCTGACTGCCGAGGAAGACTTAAAGGAACCGCTGTTCAGGAGCATGAAGAAACGCCTTCCGTGGCTGTTGATCCTGCTGTTCCTCGGTCTGGTCGTATCATCGGTCATCGCAAACTTCACACATATCGTCGCGATGCTGCCGATCCTGATGGTCTTCCAGTCGATGATCCTCGATATGTCCGGCAACGCCGGAATCCAGTCGCTCGGCGTGACGATCCGCGTTCTCGCCGACGAGACACTGACGCCTGGCCAGCGTGTCCGCCTGATCCTGAAGGAAATGCGCGTCGGACTCTGCAACGGACTGCTTCTGGGAGCCATTGCGTTCGGACTGATCGGGCTGTACATTTTCGCTGTCCGCAAAGAGACATTATTGTTCGCGTTTTCGGTGTCTGGATGCATCGGACTCGCGCTTCTGACTGCGATGCTGATCTCGAGCTTTATGGGAACCGTGGTTCCGATCTTCTTTAACAGGATCAAAGTCGATCCGGCGGTCGCATCCGGACCGTTGATCACGACAGTCAACGATCTGGTCGCGGTCGTGACGTATTACAGTTTGTGCTATTTCCTTCTGATCCGCGTGCTGGCGCTGGCGGCATCTTAAGCAGGCGGAGGATTTATTTATGACAGGCTTGACGACACAAGAGGTCGAGGCCAGAATCAGAGCCGGCCAGACCAATGTTAATACAGACGTGCCGACAAGGACGGTCAAGCAGATCGTCCTGTCTAACACGCTGACATTCTTCAACTTTCTGAACATCGTACTGTTCGCGATGGTGATTCTTGTCGGGTCATTCCGTAACAGCCTGTTCATCGGAACAGCGCTGATCAATACCTGCATCGGTATTCTTCAGGAACTCCGCGCGAAAAAGATCCTCGATAAGCTGGCCGTCATCACGACGAGCCGGGCGAGACCGATCCGCGACGGCGAACAGCTCAATATACCGCTCGATGAGCTGGTCATCGACGACGTGATCCTCCTCAAGTCGGGTGATCAGGTCCCGTCAGACTGCGTAGTCATTAAAGGCGATCTCGAAGTCAACGAATCGCTGCTGACCGGCGAGGCCGATAATCTCGAAAAGAAACGGGGAGATGAACTGTTCTCCGGAAGCGTCGTGACCGCGGGCAAGGCGCTCGCGCGGGTCATTCATGTCGGCGCTGACAATTACAGCGCAAAACTCACCAAAGAAGCCAAGGAATTCAAGATCCATAATTCCGAACTGCGCAACGTGATCAACACGATCCTCAAGGTGATCAGTGTGATCATTGTGCCGCTCGGCGCGGCTGTCTTCTACAAGCAGTTTGTCGTGACCGGCAATACATTCCGCGACGCGGTCGTCAATTCGGTCGCTTCGATCCTCGGCATGATCCCTGAGGGACTCGTGCTGCTGACCAGTGTCGCGCTGACGGTCGGTACGATCAGGCTCGCGCAGAAGCAGGTTCTTGTTCAGGAATTGTTCTGTATCGAGACTCTTTCCCATGTCGATGTACTCTGCCTCGACAAGACCGGCACGATCACCTCAGGTGATATGAGTGTCGAAAAGGTCATCCCGTTGACTGATCACGCGACAGTTACTGTCAAGGACGGAACACTGCAGTCTCCGCAGCTGTCGGTTCCCGATCCGAAAGAGATGGCTGAACCGGTCCATCCGGAAGTTGTCGAACAGCAGGAAGAAGCCGGGTTCGAGTCATTTGAAGCACTGCCGGCGGATATCGCTGATGCGCTCGGCAATCTGATGCGTGTTTCGGCGGACGACAACGCGACTGCTGAGGCGCTCCGCGACTTCACACAGGAGCGCACGAATCTGCAGGTCGAGCACGTGATCCCGTTTTCATCAGACCGCAAATACAGCGGCGCTTCGTTCAGGAACCGTGGCACCTATCTGATCGGTGCGGTCCAGTTCCTGTTCCCGCACGGCAATCTGGAATTTACACAGAAATGCCAGGACTATGCGGCAGACGGATACAGAGTTCTCGTTCTCGCGCACAGCCCGCAGACCATCAGAGGAACACAGCATCCTGAAGGGCTGAGTCCGATGGCGCTGATCCTGATGACCGATGTGATCCGTACAGCGGCGCCGAAGACGCTGAAATATTTCCGTTCACAGGGTGTCAGCCTCAAGGTGATCTCGGGCGACGATCCGCAGACGGTCGCGGCGATCGCTTCGAAGGCCGGTTTCAAAAACGCGCACCGCTATATCGATGCGACACGCATCGGCTCA
>CACYEU010000031.1 GCA_902773445.1 uncultured Lachnospiraceae bacterium
CCGCGGAGATGCCTGAAATGCGGTCATCTCATTTTTATTCAGTCTCTGTGCCCAGTACGGGATCAGATTGCAGTGGGCGGAACCGGTTACCGGATCTTCATCGACATCGATGCCCGGAAAGAATGCTCTTGACACAAAATCGTATTCTTCGGAGGGCGCTGTAATGATCATCCCCATACCCTCTTCAAGCGAAGCGATAACACCGTAATCAGGCTTGAATTCTCTCACATCTTCTTCCCTGTCCAGTACCAGCATCAGATCACGGCTCAGGAACGCTTTCGCATCAAGACCGTTCACCGCTTTTTTCATCGCATCGGTAAATGTGATCTCCTCCGGCATGCGCGACGGAAAATCCATTTCGAGCAGTTCGCCGTTTTTTCTGACGCGCAACTCGCCGCTTTGCGATGTAAACACGAATTCTTCTGCTTCGGTGTCATAGAATCTTGAAAGCACATAAGCACTTCCGAGTGTCGCGTGTCCGCACAGATCAACTTCGCTTCCGGGGGTGAACCATCTGATATGATAGATATCTCCCTCTTTGACAATAAAAGCGGTTTCTGAGAGATTGTTCTCGATTGCGATCTTCTGCATCAGTTCATCGGAAAGCCACGATTCGGTCACTAAGACGGCCGCAGGATTCCCCTGAAAGACATTCTTTGTAAATGCATCGACTATGTACTGCTTCATACTTCACCCTCCATCATCAACCGGATGATCTCCGCGTCTGTCGCCTTCATGCCGCGGCTGGCCAGATCATTGACCGCTTTGATCGTATTTTCAACGCCGCGCCGGACGATGCCGTCGCCGCCGAAAAATTCGTTTCCGTATTGATACATTTCCATCCCCATGATCCCGGCGTCGACTGCTGCTGCGATCTTTGCAGCGCAGCTTGCCTTTGCGCCGTCGCAGACGATGCCGGAATCGACCGCGACCGCATTGACGATCGTGTGGGTGACAGCCTTATACTTGCCTGTCAGCAGATATGCGAGACCGGCGCCGGCGCCGCATCCTGCGCTGACTGCGCCGCAGTAAGCCGAGAGTCTTCCGATCCCGGTCTTTAAGTGGATCGTGACAAGGTTTGACACGACCAGCGCTCTGAACAATTCTTCCTCTGATTTGTTGTAATAATGTGCGCAGATGATCACCGGTACGCTGGCTGTAATGCCCTGATTGCCGCTTCCGGAATTGATGATGACAGGCAGTTCACAGCCGTTCATGCGCGCATCGGAAGCAGCCGCGGCATACGCGCGCATCCGGTAATTCAGATCATCCTCATGGTTTGAGAGCAGAACTGATCCGATATTCGCGCCGTAATCGCCGTTAAGACCTTCCTCGGCGATCGCCATGTTGTAATCGATCTGCCTTTCAAGCACTTCGCGGACATCTTCAATATCAACTGATTCCGCGAAATCGAAGATTCCTTCGATCGTCAGGACGGATCTGTCGGTCAGATCCTGTTCTTTCTGCTCAGATTCCTTCTTCAGAAGGATCTCATTATTGTGTTTGATCTCGACGATATTAGTATGATAGTCGACGATCCTGACATACGATGAATCACTGCCGGCACAAGCTCTGACACCGATCTCAAAAACATGTCCCCGGTCGACATGGACGATCCCGATCTCCGTATTGTCGAGAAACCGTCCGATCGCATCGATCTGCTCTTCAGTGACATGTGAAATGACTTCGAGTTCCGCCGTCTCATCACCGGCGACAGCACCGGCAGCTGCTGCGGCCTTGATGCCGCGCAGACCGCCAGTATGCGGAACCACGACGCTCTTGACATTCTTGATGATGTTCCCGCTGACCTCGATCGTCATTTTCTCAGGAAATGTACCGAGTACTTCTCTCGCTTTCGATGCCGCATAGGCGATCGAGATCGGTTCGGTGCATCCCATCGCGGGAACCAGCTCCTCGTTCAGAATACTTACGAATTGAGTGTATTTCGGATCAGAGCGCTTCACAGGAGATCTACCTCCTCTTCAGTTTGTGTGAATACAGTACACAGACAACCATGATCGCCAGAAGAATAATGCTTCCGACAAGCCCCAGGTTCATCACGCCCGACAAGTCAAGCTTATCGGCGACACCTGTTACAGACAGGATCGCGAGCAGAATTCCGACAATACCTTCACCGGCAATCATTCCGGAACACAGCAGGATCCCTGAGCTTGATTCATCCTTCCCTTTCTTGCCGCGCCTGTCGATGACATAGCGGATCACGCCGCCGAGCATGATCGTGCTTGACAGTTCAAGCGGAAGATACAGACCGATCGCGACCGGGAGGACCGGTATGCCCAGAAGCTCGATCGTGACTGCGATAAAGACTCCGATAAAAACAAATGCCCACGGCAGATTTCCGTCCATGACGCCTTCGACGATCATTTTCATCAGCGATGCCTGCGGAGCGGCAAGCTCCTTCGTGCCGAATCCCCATGCGCTGTTCAGAAGCACAAGCACTCCTCCGATCGCAATTGCGGCAACGACCGCTCCGATCAGCTCACCGATCTGCTGTTTCTTCGGCGTTGCACCGAGCAGGAAGCCTGTCTTAAGGTCCTGCGATGTGTCGCCGGCCATCGCGGCAACGATACAGACGACCGAACCGACCGCAATCGCTCCGACCATTCCTTTGATGCCGGTCTGACCTGTCAGTTTCATGATCAGCGTCGCAAGCAGCAGCGTCGCGATCGTCATGCCTGAAATCGGATTGTTGCTGCTGCCGACGAGCCCGACAATACGGGAAGCCACAGCTCCGAAGAAAAAGCTGAACAGAACGATCAGAAGCGCGCCCGGAAGTGAGACCGGAACCTGCGGAAGCAGCCAGATCAGAAGCGCGATCACTGCGATCGCTCCGATGACAAGCCGCATATCCAGATTCTTTTCGGTGCGCTCCTCAGAATCAGAATTTGCATCCTTGATCCCCTTGAGAGCGCCGACAAATGTCGTCGCGATCAGCGGCATCGACTTTACGAGACTGAAAATACCACCCGCCGCAACGGCTCCTGCGCCGACATAGCGGATATAACTGCTCCAAATCGCTCCGGCGCCTCCCGATGCAAACATATCTCTGATCGGATCCGTGCCCGGGAACAGCGTCGTTCCGGCACCGAAGACAACGATCGCGGGGATCAGAACGAACCAGCCGAGAACTCCGCCTGCAAACACATAGGAGGAGACTTTCGGCCCGCAGATATAACCGACGCCGATCAGGGCCGGATACACTTCGATCGAAAACTCAGTCTTCAGCGCTTTGATCGGCGCTGTGATGACGCCCGGAATGATCTTAAGTCCGTCGACGATGAATTTGCACACTGCGGCGACACCCATGCCGATAAAGACACTTGCCGCCGTCGAACCGCCTTTTTCACCTGCCAGAAGCACCTCGGCACAGGCCGTTCCTTCGGGATACGGCAGTATGCCGTGCTCTTTGACGATCAGAGCATTTCTCAGCGGAATCATGAACATGACGCCGAGCAGACCGCCGCAGAGTGCGATCAGTGTGATGCTCAGAAGATCCGGCGATGCCGCTTTTCCTTCTTCCGACCACAGAAACAGCACCGGCATCGTGAAGATCGCGCCCGCCGCCAGTGATTCTCCGGCCGATCCGATCGTCTGCACCATATTGCTCTCTAAGATCGAGCTTCTCTTCAGCAGAACACGCGTCACAGCCATCGATATAACCGCAGCCGGGATCGACGCCGAAACTGTCATGCCGACACGCAGTCCGAGATAGGCATTGGCCGCGCCGAAGATCACTGCAAGCAAGATGCCGAGGATAACCGATACAGGCGTAAACTCCGGCGGATTCTCATTCGGTGAAATATACGGCTTAAACTTCTTTTCTTCTTCCAAAATATTCAACCTCCTTTATTGCCAGATGTGAGTATTCTTACGATTTCGATCACATCTCTGTGTTTCAGATCCCTTGGCTCAAATCGAATAATATTATACACGAACTGCATCACGATCCC
>CACYEU010000032.1 GCA_902773445.1 uncultured Lachnospiraceae bacterium
ACGATCGTCACACCGGCGTCGCCCTCACCGAACTGACCGGCGCGGAAACTCTTGACATACGGAACACGTTTCAAGTGATCGGCGACTCCCTTGCGGAGGGCGCCGGTTCCTTTTCCGTGCACGACCCGTACTGTCTCCAGTTTCGCGAGATAGGCATCGTCGAGGTATTTGTCGAGAGTTGCGATCGCAGTCGCGACATCCTGGCCGATCAGATTGATCTCAGGCCGGATCGACGCCGATTTCGAAATATCCGAGTATCTGGCCCGCGACGCTTTCGAAGGCTTTTCCTGCGGCGGCGGTGACGACGGTGTTGCAAGGTCTTTAAGCTTCACATGTGAAGTGAAGCTTCCGACGCGGACCGTATAATCGCCCTTGTGGTCGGGACCGGCTGTGATCACTCCGTCCATACCCATGCTGCGCACATGGACATAATCGCCGACAGAAGCCTCAGTCAGCGGTTTGTAGGCAGGGGCTGCAGGAGCGGCCTTTTTCTTCCGCCTTTTCTTTGGCGGTTCCTCGTTGAGGCTCTTTAAGTTCTCGCGCACTTTGTCACGCGTCTTTTCCATTTCCCTGGCCGACATCGGACGGCCGCCTGCTGCTTTGCGCCCCATCCGGATTGCTTCATCGGAAGTTTTCTTAGCTTCCTTGAGCATGTCGTGAGCTTTTTCGCGCGCCTCTGAAAGGATATGCTCCTTCTGACCCGCGATCGATGAACGTGTATGCTCCAGTTTGCGCTCGAGCCGTTCGATCTCTTTGCGCTCTTCGGCCATTTCCTTCTGCTGCTTCTCAAGTTCGCGTTTCTGCTCCTCAAGATCAGCAAGCAGGGATTCCATTGACCGGACCGGATGGCTCATCTGAGAGCGGGCCTGCTCGATAATATCATCGGGGATCCCAAGGCGTCCGGCGATTGCAAGCGCGTTGCTCTTGCCCGGAATGCCGATCAGCAGCCGGTAGGTCGGACGCAGTGTCTCGACGTCGAATTCACAGCTCGCGTTCTGAACGCCGTCGGTGTTGTAGGCATATTCCTTAAGCTCAGTGTAATGCGTCGTCGCGATCGTTCTGACTTTGCGCGCGTGGAACCATTCGAGGATCGAACGGGCAAGCGACGATCCTTCAGCCGGGTCAGTGCCGGCGCCGAGCTCATCGAGCAATACGAGAGAGTGCTCATCGACATGATTCAGGATATCGAGCAGGTTCTTCATATGTGATGAGAAGGTACTCAGATTCTGATCGATCGCCTGATCGTCACCGATGTCGGCGAAGACATTTGAAAAGACCGGAAGCCGCGAGTGTTCGCCGGTCGGGATATGGAGACCCGCCTGACCCATCAGTGACAGCAGTCCGGCCGTCTTGAGTGTCACGGTCTTGCCGCCGGTATTTGGTCCGGTGATCACAAGCTGATCGTATTCTTCGCCGAGCTTTAAGGTGATCGGGACGACCGTCGCCGGATCAAGCAGAGGATGGCGGGCATTTTTTAATTCCAGAATGCCTTCCTCATTGAACTCCGGACGCGACGCGTTCATATCGATCGCCAGTGCCGCTTTTGCAAATATAAAATCGAGATCGGTCAGCGCTTCTTCCGATGCGCGGATATCGTCGAGATGCACGGCGGCTTTCTGCGAGAGTTCCGCCAGGATCCGGGAGATCTCAACCTGCTCTTCATTCTTCAGTTCAGTGATCTTATTACCGAGCTGGACGACGGCCATCGGCTCGATGAACAGTGTTGAACCGGAGGACGACTGATCATGTGTGATCCCCTGCACCTGCGATTTGTATTCGAGTTTGACAGGCAGACAGTAGCGGTCCTTTCGGATCGTGATCAGAGAATCCTGCAGATAATCCTTATAGCGGCCGTGGGCGAGAGAGGTCAGAGTCGAGTGGACTTTCTCGCCGGTCTGGAAGATCTGACGCCGGATCTTTTTCAATTCGGGACTCGCGTCATCGGCAACTTCATCTTCAGCCGGAATACAGCGCTCGATCTCATCGGCCAGATTCTTGAGTGATGCCAGCTGTGAGAACAGCGGCGTCAGGATGTCCTGTTCACCTTCGATGATCGATGAGCGTCCGTATTTCTTTGCCTTCGAACAGACATGCAGGAACCGGGCGATCGCAATGAGTTCTGTCGTATTGAGCGAAGCACCGATCGCGAGTCTGTCGAGAGCCGGGTCGATTTCCGTGGAAATCCCAAAGGCAGGAGCGCTGACACGGATCCTTCTTGTAAATGCCGCGGCGGTCTGCTTCTGGGCGCGCTCGATCGCGTCTGCGTCACTCATCGGACGCAGATCCTCTGCGATCCTCCGGCCGGCTGCCGAGGAGGTGCGGTCGCACAACTTCTCAATGATCCTGTTGTATTCGAGTTTTTCCAGATATTTGTTCATGAGTTCATTTTACTATGCTTTTGGGTGAATGTGAATGCTGAATTATGGTAGAATAAGGGAGACAGACTGACAGATACTCTACGAGACGAATTCATATGGTGAAGCCGGATGACAATCAACTTTATAATGATTACCTCGGAGGTGATCCCGCGGCATACGATCAGCTGATGATCCGCTACGGCGACAGCCTGACGTTTTATTTGTATGGGTATCTTCACGACTGGCACGACGCCGAAGATCTGATGATCGAAGCTTTTGCGAGGATCATGGTCAAAAAGCCGAGAATCAGAGAGGGAAGCTTCAAAGCCTATCTCTACAAAACAGCACGCAATCTTGCTTCAAGATTCCATGCCAGAAAGACACGTGTCAGAGAGTTTTCATTTGAGGATTATGATGCCGATGAAGCCGGCGGCGAGCTTGTCGAAGATATGCTGGTTGATAAAGAACGGAAGCTTGTGCTTCATCAGTGTCTGGGAAGGATCGATCAGCAGCAGAAAGAAGCGCTGTGGCTTGTGTATTTCGAGGGAATGAGTTATGCGCAGGCGGCAACGGTCATGGGCGTGAACTCTAAAAAAGTGGACCATCTGCTGTCAAACGGAAAGAAACAAATGCGGTTGGAATTAGAGAAAGAAGGAGTAACCGATGCGTACCGGTGAAGAACGGATCAATGCAATGCACAGGCGTGCGGGAGAACTCAGGATCGAGAAACGGCACAGAACAGTCCGCGTGATTCAGGCGGCAAGCGTTGTCTGCTGCTGTGCGGCGGTTCTGGTGCTCGCTGTTCTGATGCCGCGTATTACGGGAACGATGGACACAAGTGTCTTGCCGCAGGGAATGAACGGAAGCCTGTTCGCCAACAGCCCGGTGCTCAGCTATGTTGTGATCGCGGTCATCGCATTTATACTGGGCATCACTGTCACAGCGATTTGCTATCAGCTGAAAAAGTATCAGAATGAAAAGGATGCAGGGGATCTGCAATGCTAGAAGTTGTCAGCAACATCATACAGATCGCGGTGCTTGTCGTATGTATTGCAGCGGCGGTTTACAATACCGATACGTTAAAAAGCCGATCGTGGATGCTTTTCGGACTGTTTGCTGTTTCATTTTTGCTTGGCGATATCTGGTGGCTGCTTGATCTGCTGTTCTACAGAGACAGGACACTCTATTCACTGATTCCTTATATCAACTGGAAGGCATCGGCACTGTTTTTGATCCTCTTGATCCGAAACCGGCAGCAGGCACCTCTGTTCAAGAGACCGGTCAGAAGCATTTTGTGGGTCATACCTGTGTTTTGTGCAGGCATGTGCGCTTATTATATGCAGTTCGGCGCTTATGTCGACAATGTGATCACAGCTTTGTTCATGGCGGTGTTGATCTGGATTACGATTCAGAGGTTTCTTGAGATCCGCGGCAGCGAAGACGACGCAGCCGGGGACAAAAGCCTTTGCCTTGTCGTACTGCTCTTTTGTGTTTCGGAATATGCGATGTGGACCGCTTCCTGTCTGGACTACGATCATCCTCTGCGTATCCTCTATGATGTCTTCAGCTTTGTGCTGACCCTGAGCATCGCACTGATGATCCCGGCGCTGAGAAAGGCGGTGAGCAGATGAATTATATTGAGAATATCTATGTCTGCCTTGCCGCTCCGATGCTGATTGCAATCATATGCCTGAGGAAGACACACAGGAGGGTGATGGAACTGATTCTCGGAGGCATGACTGCCTGTCTGCTGTCTTCGTATATCAGCACGTTTATCGCATCCGCTCAGCACTCGGATATCTTTGCCGCATCGATCAGCATTACGCCGATCGTAGAAGAACTGATGAAATTCTTCCCGGTTTTGTTCTACCTGATCGTGTTTGAACCGGAACGGGATAAAGCAGTAGGAGCATTGCTTCTGATAGCGATCGGATTTGCGACATTTGAAAATGTCTGCTATCTGACTCAGAACGGAGCCGGGAAACTGACATTCCTCCTGATACGCGGTTTCGGAACCGGAACGATGCATATCGTATGCGGCCTGATTATCGCGATCGGGCTTCTGTATCTGTGGGATCAGCACTGGATCAGAGCTGCCGGACTGTTCGGACTGCTTTCTCTGACGATTACCTACCACAGCATTTACAACATGATGGTTTCACAGCAGGGTGCGGTTGCAGTGGCCGGATATCTGATCCCGATGGCGACAGTGGCTGTCCTGCTGGTCTACCGGAGGGATAAGATCAGGATCAACTGAAAAATGAATATTTTTTAAAAAAAACTCCCCGACAGCCGGGGAGTTTTTTATTTTTATGTATCTGTCTATATGTAAGGCAACTTAAATGTTCTGAAGGGAGCAGATCTCTGTATGAAAACAACAGAAGAAAGACTCTTGAAAATGCATCAGAGAGCCGATGAAATCAAGCGGCACAGGGAATTGACCGGAATCGGGATCCTTGGGACCCTGTCCGGTGCGCTGCTGATCGGGCTCATCGTTGTTATGCAGCAGACCAGGGGTATCCATCATACGGTTATCACCGGACAGAGCACCGGTTCGTCACTGTTGTCCGATAGTGTAGGAGGATATGTACTGATCGCCGTGATCGCCTTTCTTGCAGGAACGATCATTACGGCGGTCGCTATTCGCAGCAGAAATCGAGGCAGACAGGATCAGGGCACCCGGGAAGAGTAGGGATTGTTGAGGAGGTATTATCATGCTAAAGAAGATTCTGACAGGAATAATATCCACTGTCGCAGCACTGTTTATGATGATCGTGTTTGCATCGGCAGTATCCGGGAATGTCTATGCGGACTATACGAAAGATAGGTCGAATACAACGGTCGGCACAGACGGAATCTGTATGCCGGACGGGATCTTAATCGCAGACCCCGCTAAAAGAAACTGCGTCTATTACGGGGAATACAACGGAATCCCGCTGAAGTTCCGCGCGCTCGATAAAGACTGCCGGGACTTTGGAGGCAGGACCATGTTGCTGGATTGCGACACAGTTCTCTATCAGAGCATGTTTGACGTAAACAACAAAAAAGTTTGGGCGAACAGCGTCGTTAGAGCTGAATTGAACGGCAGCAAATTCCTTAATAACAGCAGTGTATTTACCGATCTGGAGAGGGACTGTATCTTCCCGAGCACCAAATCGAAAGAGACTGAAAATGATGGCGCGCATTGGAATGAGGCGGCCTTCGCAAAACTCGATAAAGATAAGATTTTTGTTCTCGATGTTGTTGAGGCGACGAGCATTAAATATGGTTATGCGCCGCCTAACTATATGAATCCCATCAAAACGAGACGCAAAAGGCTCATAGGAACGAACGATATAATGTCATGGTGGCTGAGGTCGCCTACCACATCGATTGCAGCCAATTTGGTGGCCATGGTAAATGGCGAATCATATGAATACTACGACATTGAAATGAGGTCAGCAAATGAAGGCTATGTTGGCGTGAGCCCCGCTCTCAATGTCAATTTGAATTCAGTCATTCTTTCAACCAGGCTTTCGGGAGAATACAACGGCAAACCGGCCGAGTACAAACTGACACTTCGCGATCCGGGCTATACGATCAGAACGTCGTCAAGGGTTACACGTATCAACAACCAGGTCAAAGTGCCTTACATGGTTGAAAGCACATCGTATGGTTTTCCGAGAATCAGCGTGTTGATGACGGATGGAACCTGGAACGACAAAACCGGCTGGAGCAGCGGTGCTGTGACAAAGTATTACGGCCAGATCGACATGGATACGAGAACCTTTACACTTCCTGAAGACTATGATGAGAGCTGGAACACCTATATCATTGCCGAAGTGGTCAACGGGGAAAAAGACACAGATTATGCATCAGTACCCTGCAAGATCACTATTCCGGAGAACAATCTGATCTCGACTGTTGAAGACTGGGAAGCCCTGCGGACTTATGTCAGCTCAGGCGGTAACACTGAAGGAAGCGAATTTAAGCTCGGCAATGACCTCAGTGTCAACACAATGGTCGGAACAGATGATTATGCATTCTGCGGAACATTTGACGGCTGCGAACACACGCTCACATTCAATACGACGGCTTCCGACGAAAACTGTGCACCGTTCAAAACGACAAAGAATGCAGTGATCAGGAATCTTCATACAGCGGGAACGATACAGACAGGCAAAAAGTATGCCGCAGGTATGATCGCATATGAGTGGGGAAAAGCAACGATCACTAACTGCCGAAGCAGTATAGACATTGAGTCGACTGTATCCGGAGACGGAACGCACGGAGGATTTGTCGGCCACGGTGACGCAGCCTTTGAAGGATGTCTGTTCGACGGTAAAATCAAAGGGGCGAACACCACCAGCTGCGCCGGATTTGTTGGTTGGGCAGACAACTGTGACAGTAATTTTTATAACTGCCTTTTTGCACCTTCAGAAGTTGGAGTCACCAGGGAAAGCGCTGTTTTGTATCGGTATTATACCTACAGCAATCCTGTCATCAATCCCATATATGTCAATTGCTATTATATGAAGCCAATGGAAATAACGCAGGGCAAAGTGCCCCATTCCATAAGGAAAGGCGATGGCGTCTCGTCAATAGGGTTCGGAGACACTTTCAAATATAATGTCAGCGGAATCACGCTCTACAAAAGAGGCAATCAGAATAATGCGTTTGAATACAAAGGGGTC
>CACYEU010000033.1 GCA_902773445.1 uncultured Lachnospiraceae bacterium
GGACGCGCCGTTTCACGACCGGAACTGGCAGCTGGTGCGCTATAAGCCGACAAAGAAGGCCTTTCTCTGGACCTATGAGAAGGACGGAGTCATGTGCCTGAATGTCAAGGCCGATCCGCTGTGGCGTGATCTCTGGCGCAGCCGGTATGACGCTGTTCAACCGGGTTACCATCAGAATAAGGATCACTGGAATACGATCATTCTCGACGGCAGCATTCCGGATGAGGATATCCGGCGGATGATCGGCGAGAGCTACGACCTGATCTCCGACAGTCCGACCGAGCGGATCTACGAGGCGGTCCGGCGTATCCCGAAGGGTTGTGTCGCGACCTACGGACAGATCGCGGCAGTCGCCGGCAACCCGAGAATGTCGCGCGCGGTCGGCAATGCGTTGCACAAGAATCCGGACGGAGCCGCGACGCCGTGTTACCGTGTCGTCAACGCAAAAGGGGAGCTTGCGGACGAGTATGTATTCGGCGGACCGGGCGTCCAGAAGAAGCTGCTAGAGGACGACGGCATCGAGGTGACCGACGGGAAAGTTGACCTCGCAAAGTACGGATGGGAGCCCGAGGAACCTGATTTCATCTGAAAAAGCCCGAATTTACTTGACGAATCGGGTATTTTGGATTATTCTATAGCTTGCAACTCAATAAAGGCGAAATGAAATCCGCAGAAAGCATGCAAGATCTGACTGCGGAGGGATCGCGGCTCTGGAGAAGCCCTGCAGCCGGCAGGGGGCCGAAGGTGCAATGGATTTTGAAGGTATCCAGAAACTCTCAGGCAAAAGGACAGAGGAAAACCACTTGGTCTTTCTAACTCCCGGGTCTGTCGGTCCGGGAGTTTTTATAGGGAGTCAATTATAAATTAGGAAGGGTGGAGAACTATGACTGATTTTTTAGTAAAAGTGGATGACATCGTATGGGGCGTCCCGCTGATGGTCCTGATCATCGCGGGTGGTCTTCTTCTGACGATCAGACTGCGCGTACTGCAGACACATAAGCTCGGCCTCGCGCTCAAATGGATGGTCAAGAACGAGGAAGGCGGCACCGGAGAGGTCTCAAGTTTTGCGGCTCTGTGTACTGCGCTTTCAGCGACGATCGGTACCGGTAATATCGTCGGTGTCGCGACGGCTGTCTGCGCCGGCGGACCCGGAGCCCTGTTCTGGATGCTGGTCGCGGCATTCCTCGGAATGGCGACGAAGTATACCGAGGGACTTCTCGCGGTCAAATACCGTGAAGTCAAAGCCGACGGCAAGATCCTCGGCGGACCGTTCTACTATATTGAACGCGGTATGGGACACGGATGGAAATGGCTTGCGAAGCTGTTCGCTCTCTTCGGCATTCTGGCCGGTCTTCTCGGTATTGGTACGATCACACAGGTCAACGGTATTGCCGGTGCGGTCCAGGAAGTCTTTGATCCGAAAGAGCTTCATATGGTCGAACTCGGATTCCTCGGCACACATTCGGTTGCGATCGTGGTCAGCGCTATCGTCGTGGCGCTGTGCGCAGCGCTCGTTATCATCGGCGGACTGAAGCGTATCGCCCATGTCAGCGAAGTCATCGTTCCGTTTATGGCGATCCTCTATGTCGTGACCGTCTTGATCCTGATCCTCACGAATATCACGAGGCTTCCGGACGCGGTCGTCACGATCGTCAAGGGAGCATTTAACCCGAAGGCAGTGACCGGCGGCGCAGTCGGCGCGATGATCGTCGCGATGCAGAAAGGTGTTGCCCGCGGTATCTTCTCGAATGAAGCCGGCTTAGGTTCCGCTCCGATCGCGGCAGCGGCAGCCCAGACCAATGAGCCTGTCCGCCAGGGACTTGTCTGCATGACCGGTACATTTATCGACACGATCGTCATCTGTACGATGACCGGTCTCTCGATCGTTATGACCGGCGCCTGGCAGCAGGAAGGCCTTGTGGGCGTCAAAGTCACGAACTATGCGTTCAGACACGGTCTGCCGTTCAACAACCATGTCTGCAGTATCATTCTGATGCTCTGCCTGATCTTCTTCGCGTTCACAACGATCCTCGGCTGGGATTACTACAGCGAGCGCTGTCTCGAGTATCTGACCGGAGGCAAGAAGGCAGTCCTGCAGACATACCGCTGGCTGTATATTCTCGCGGTTCTGATCGGACCGTTCCTGACCGTTTCCGCGGTCTGGACAACAGCCGATATTTTTAACGGCCTGATGGCGATCCCGAATATGATCGCGCTGTTCGTGCTCTCGGGCATTGCGGCGCGCGAGACGAGCGCGTTCTTTGCGGCCGGAAAGCACAAGATGAACTGATCGGTCAAACTCAGATGCATCGCGGACCGCCTTTGGGCGGTCCGTTTTATTGTCGGATAATACCTAAAAATGCCTTGCGATACTCTCGTCGCAAGGTATAATATATATACTGATGAAACATGTGCCTGCAGACCTTAACAGTCAGCGCGGGTGAAGACATAGAAAGAGGATCTATCAATGGCAAAAACACCATACTATATCACAACTGCAATCGCCTACACATCGGGCAAGCCGCATATCGGCAACACCTATGAGATCATCCTCGCGGACGCGATCGCGCGCTACAAGAGACGCCAGGGTTACGACGTGTTCTTCCAGACCGGAACCGATGAGCACGGCCAGAAGATCGAAAGCAGAGCTTCGGCTGCCGGCGTGACTCCGAAGGAATTCGTCGACGAAGTCGCCGGTGAGATCAAGCGCATCTGGGATCTGATGGATACGTCCTACGACAAATTTATCCGCACGACCGATCCCGATCACGAAGAGCAGATCCAGAAGATCTTCAAGAAGCTCTACGATCAGGGCGATATTTACAAAGGATACTATGAAGGCCTCTACTGCACAGAGTGCGAGGCATTTTATACCGAGTCACAGCTCGTGGACGGTAAATGTCCGGTCTGCGGCGGTGATGTCCACCAGGAAAAGGAAGAGGCCTATTTCTTCAAGATGAAGAAGTACGCGCCGCGGTTGATCGAATATATCAATTCACACCCCGAGTTCATTCAGCCTGTCTCGCGCAAGAACGAGATGATGAACAACTTCCTGCTTCCGGGACTGCAGGATCTGTGTGTGTCCAGAACCTCATTCAGCTGGGGTATCCCGGTCGTATTTGATCCGAAACATGTGACCTATGTCTGGCTCGACGCGCTGAGCAACTATATCACCGGCATCGGTTACAACTGCGGCGGTGAGAGCAGTGAGAGATTCAAGAAATACTGGCCGGCTGATCTGCATCTGATCGGCAAGGACATCATCCGTTTCCATACGATCTACTGGCCGATCTTCCTGATGGCGCTGGATCTGCCGCTTCCGAAGCAGGTCTTCGGACATCCGTGGCTTCTCCCGCCTGAGGGCAAGATGAGCAAGTCGAAGGGCAATGTCATCTACGCCGACGATCTGGCCGACCTGTTCGGTGTCGATGCGGTCCGCTATTTCGTGCTGCACGAGATGCCATTCGAGAACGACGGCGTGATCAGCTGGGATCTGATGGTCGAGCGTATG
This sequence comes from uncultured Lachnospiraceae bacterium, assembly GCA_902773445.1. Taxonomy (GTDB): domain Bacteria; phylum Bacillota; class Clostridia; order Lachnospirales; family Lachnospiraceae; genus RUG842. The sequence continues at coordinate 3,512 of CACYEU010000033.1, forward strand.
AACTCCGACCTCGCGAATACACTCGGAAACCTTGTCAACCGCACGATCTCGATGATCAACAAATATTTCGGCGGCAAAGTCGAGGACAAAGGCGTGTCAGAACAGGTCGACGACGATCTGAAGGCACTGATCGAAAAGACACAGTCGACGGTCGACGGACTGATGGATGAGCTGCGCGTGGCCGATTCGCTGACAGCGATCTTTGAACTGTTTAAGGCCTGCAACAAATACATCGACCTGACGGAGCCGTGGAAGCTCGCCAAAGACGACACTAAGCAGGACCGTCTGCAGACCGTGCTGTTCAACCTGATCACAGGCATCGAAGCCGGTGCTGATCTGGTCGGATCATTTATGCCGTCGACGGCAGAGAAGATCCTTGCGCAGACAAACGGCGGCGATGTGACTGACAAGCCGGAGATTCTGTTCATGAGGATGGATCCCGACGAGGTCAAGGAAAAGGTTGCCGCGCTGGAAGCAGGTAAATAATCATGCGTGAGATTGATGTCGCACTGATCCGCGACGCAGTCGCGCAGATGTGTATTGAAGTGAATGAGCGCCTCTCCCCTGATATGGAGGAGGCGCTTCATCATGCCGCGGCATGCGAAACCGATCCGACCGGACGGATGGTTCTTAAGACGCTTGAGGATAATCTTGAGATCGCGAAGAATGAACATATTCCGATCTGCCAGGATACCGGCATGGCTGTGATATTTCTCGAAGTCGGGCAGGATGTCCATCTGACGGGCGGAGATCTTGAGACCGCGGTCAACGAAGGCGTCGCGAAAGGATATACCGAAGGATTTCTGCGCGCGTCTGTCGTCGGTGATCCGCTCGAGCGGGTCAACACAAAGGACAATACGCCGGCTGTGATCCACACCAGGATCGTGCCGGGCGAGCAGGTAAGCATCACCGTCGCTCCGAAAGGCGCCGGCAGTGAGAATATGAGCAAGCTGATGATGCTCAAACCAGCCGACGGCATCGACGGAGTCAGGCAGGCTGTGCTTGACGCGATCCGTGAAGCGGGACCCAATCCGTGCCCGCCGACTGTAGTCGGCGTCGGGATCGGCGGCAATTTCGAGACAGCCGCGCTGCTTGCTAAGAAGGCGCTTGTCAGACCGGTCGGATCAACAGCTGACGCCGGCGCGGGAGATGAACGCATCCGCGCGCTGGAGCAGGAGATCAAA
>CACYEU010000034.1 GCA_902773445.1 uncultured Lachnospiraceae bacterium
ATATGACGCTTTGATCGCAGACGGCAAAGACTATGACCGTAATGATGTCATCGGAAAGACCGGTCTGGAGCAGTCGCTTGACGAAAAACTTCAGGGCGGAAGAGGAGAGATCGAGCTTGCTGTTGACAATACCGGACGCGTCCTGTCAAGCAAGCGGACTAAAACTGCGACGGCCGGTCAGGACGTCTATCTGACGATCGATCGGGAACTTCAGATCGCGACTTACAAAATCATCGAAGAGAAACTCGCCGGTATCATTTACAGCCGGCTGATCGATGAACTTGAATTCGACAGGAGATCAGTCGACGATACATTTGAACTGAAGACCCCGATCGGCGATGTATACTATGCGTTCTTTGATAATGAAGTGCTCGACATGGATCATCTGTGGAGCAAGAACGCGGAGCGCAATGAGAGATCTGTCGCATCGATCATCGACAGAAAAGCGGCTGATCAGCTGGCTTCGATCCTGAAAGTCATGAAAGATCCCGGCGCGAAACCCTATTCTTCGATGAGTGTCGAGATGCAGAATTATCTGACATGCATGGTCGACAGTGTGCTTGATGCTTCGGCCGGAATCATTGTCAGTATGGATATCGATCAGACTGACGAGATGGTGCGCAAATGGGAGAAAGATGAGAGCGTCAATGCTTACGATTATCTCAATTACCTGATTTCAAAGGGCTGGATCGATACGGCGCCTCTGAAATCTTATCTCGGAAAGTCATCCGATTATTCCGACGCATCGCAGATCTACTCGGCGATCATTAAGTACCTTGCCGACAATGCTGCGACAAACAGATCGTTCAGAAAGATCATTGTCAAATATCTGATCAGACGCGGAGATATCACCGGTCAGCAGGCCTGCATGATGCTGTACGAGCAGGGCGTCCTGAAGACTGATGACGATTATTACGCCGATCTTTCAACTGAAAAGATTTCACCGTATGATTTCCTGAGAGATCAGATCAGATATCTGACACTGACACCGGGTCAGATCGGAATTGAACCCTGCAGTGCTTCTGCAGTCGTGACAGATGTTAAAACAGGCAAGATCCTCGCGTGCGTATCGTATCCGGGATACAATAACAATCGTCTTTCAAATATCATGGACAATGCCTATTACAAGCGTTTGTCTTCGATGAGTTCAAGCCCGCTGTACAATAAAGCCACGCAGGTCAGGACAGCGCCCGGTTCGACTTATAAAATGATGTCGTCGATCACAGGTCTGACCGAGAACGCTATCGATACAGACACAATGATTTACTGCCGCGGCGAATTCACAAAAGTTGATCCGCCGACCAAGTGCTGGGTCTATCCGAGCGGTCACGGCGCACTCGATGTTGTCGGAGCGCTGCAGAATTCCTGTAACTATTTCTTCAATACTGTCGGATACAATCTCGGTCTGAAAGCGGACGGGACTTATTCCAGTGATCTTGGTATTCAAAAACTGAGGGAGTATGCCCGGGGATTCGGACTTGGAGAGAAATCCGGTATTGAGATCACCGAGTCACAGCCCAAGATTTCCGACACGGCATCAGTTCCTTCGGCAATGGGACAGGGTACGAACAACTACACGACGACACAGCTTGCGCGCTATGTTCAGACTGTAGCCAACAGTGGTGACTGTTATAAGCTGACACTTGTCGACCATGTGACGGATTCGAAAGGAAAAACGATCGATAAGTCAAAGGCAAAAGCGAAAAATGATTTACAAAAAGTCAAGCCCGAGTATTGGGATCTCGTCCACCAGGGCATGAGGAATGCGGCGATGGAGGGATCAGCTTTCATGACGCTTAAAAGCACAGGCTTTGAAATGGCCGGCAAGACCGGTACGGCTCAGCAAAGTGCGATCCATCCCGACCACGGTCTGTTTGTCGGATACGCGCCGTACAAAGAACCCGAGATCGCGATGGCGATCCGAATCACGAATGGTTACAGTTCTTCACATGCTGCCGAAATAGGATGTTCGATCACCCGATACCGCTTCAAGCTTGCTGACGAAAGGCTCCTGATCACAGGAAGTGCATCCGGAAATCTTGCAACTGTACATGGAGATTAATCGTTTGTTAGGAATCAATTATGACTGAACTGTTAAAAAGATTTAAAAACTTTTTCTTCAAGTCCTATGCAGTCAGGGACTACAATTTCCCGCTTCTGATCGCGGTCCTTGTATTGACCGGTATCGGTATCGCTGTCATCGGAAGCGCGAACCCTGACGCGCGTACAAAGCAGATCCTTGGACTGCTCATCGGATTTGTCGTGATGGCATTTCTGTCGGTCACTGATTATATCTGGATCCAGGATCTGTACTGGATCATGTACAGCGCGCTGATCATCGTCCTGTTGTTCGTAAAGCTGTTTGGTGAAAAGTACAACGGAGCGACCAGATGGATCGCGATCGGCAGCTTTACATTCCAGCCGTCCGAACTCTGCAAGATCGTTATGATTCTGTGGGCTGCCCGGTTTATCATGATGCACAGGAGAACGATCAATAAACCGACAGTATTGATCCAGTATTTTGCTTTTATGGCAGTTCCGCTTCTGTTGATCTATATTCAGCCTGATCTTTCGACAACGCTGTCGATTGGAATCGTGTTGGTCATTGTGCTGTATATGGGAGGCCTGAATTACCGCTATATCGTCGTCGCGCTGGCGATCATCATCCCTGTGACAATCATATTCCTGAGTATCGTCGTCAGACCGGGACAAAAGCTGATCGCCGACTATCAGCAGGATCGAATCCTTGCATGGCTTGAACCGGAGAAGCATTCGACCAGTGAAGGCTATCAACAGCAGAACTCGATCATGGCGATCGGATCCGGCCAGTTGACCGGCAAAGGCCTTAACAATGATACGGCCGATTCCGTTAAGAACGGCAACTATATCGTCGAGCCCGAGACTGACTTTATCTTTGCGATCGTAGGAGAGGAGCTTGGGTTTATCGGCTGCTGTACGGTGATCGGACTCGTTGCCGCAATCGTCTTTCTGATCATACGGACCGGGACGCAGGCGCGTGACATAGGGGGCGCGCTGTTGTGTTACGGCATGGCGGCGCAGATTGGATTCCAGGCATTTATGAATATCGCGGTGGCGACCGGAATCGCGCCGAATACCGGTATTCCGCTGCCGTTTGTCAGTGCCGGACTGACGTCACTGATCAGTCTGTACATCGGAATCGGAATCGTTATAAACGTAGGACTGCAAAAGAATTATATCAGTCGTACCGGAGGGGGGTTATTGTCTTGAAAAACAAATTGTCAGTCATCCTTTGTCTGATCATGATCGCGGCATTGTCACTGAGCGGCTGCCGTTTCTACAAAGCAGAGGATGCCACCAAATACATTCAGGAGGAATACGATAAAGACGGCAAAAAGAAACCGCTCTTTGCAGCTGATCTTTGCATTCTTCCGGA
>CACYEU010000035.1 GCA_902773445.1 uncultured Lachnospiraceae bacterium
CGGAAGCACTTTCGCAACCGGAGGCGAATATACGATCGCCGTTCCCGCCGACATCACTGAGCTGGAAAAGCGGGCGTTCTTCGACTTGCTTGTCCATTCATCCGCAAAAGCGAGATCTGTCAATGTCATTGAACGCGGCGTTGCCGATGCTGTCGGACTCGGTCTCGATGTAAAGCGGTCAGACGGTGTTTTCGTCGTCAACCTCGGCGGGGAGACAACGGAGCTTTCAGTCATTGCAGCCGGTGGTCTTGTTTTTAACCAGCGCCTGACGATCGGCGGAAGACAGATGGACCGGAAAATCGTCGAGCGTGTCCGCCATCACTACAGCTTTCTGATCGGACAGACCAGCGCTGAGATGCTCAGATGCAAAGTCGGCATCAATGATGACCGAAGCGGCCGCACGATCGAAATTGCCGGCCGCGATCTGCTGACGGGCATCCCGACAACAAAGAATATTCCGGCTTCGCTGGTGCGCGCTTCACTGAAAGAACTGCTTGAACAGTGCGTAGAGGCAATTCAGCTTTTGATCGACAGAACACCGCCGGAGATCAACCGCATTATCATGGACGATGGTCTTTATGTTGCCGGCGGCCTTGCCAGGATGGAAGGACTTCCGTACTACATCAACCGTGCAACCGGACTTCATGTCCATACTTCAAGAAAACCGAAATACTGTTCTATACGGGGGCTTAAAGAGATCGTTCACAGCGAGGAACTTAAGGAACTGACTTATTCCATGCAGGAAGAGAACGATCGGTGGGTATAAACAATGCGTAGAATTCATATCAAAAAACTAACCAGCCGGCATTTGCTGATCATTTTCATTTCGATCAGCGCTGTTCTGATGGGCCTGTCCCTGTTATCCGATACCACACGCGGACCTTTCCGCTATCTTGCCGGATATACAGTCGTACCGATGCAAAAGGGATTCAATAAGCTCGGCGGATGGGCTTCCGATATCACGCGTAATTTCCACACAGTCAAAGAATTGCAGGAAGAAAATGAGAAGCTCCAGCAGCAGATCGATGACCTTACGGTCGAGAATGAAGAACTGGCGCTGAACCGCAAAGAACTGACACGGCTCGAAGAGATGTTCAAGCTTGATAAGAGCTACGGTGATTACAAAAAAATCGGAGCGCGCGTGATTGCGAGCAATACCAGCAACTGGTTCAATTCATTTACGATCAACAAAGGATCGAAGGACGGTATCAAAGTGGATATGAATGTCATGGCCGGATCCGGTCTTGTCGGAATTGTCACCGAAACAGGACCGAACTGGGCCAAAGTCCGCTCGATCATCGATGACGCGAACTATGTATCGGGCATGATGCTTTCGACCGGTGAGAAATGCATGGTCCGCGGTGATTTAAAGCTGGCTGTCAACGGAATGATGCGCTTTGAAGATCTTCCGGTCAGCAAAGAGAACAAGGAAAAAGACGAGGATAAAGTTGAGATCGAGGACGGCGAACAGGTCGTTACCTCCTATATCAGCAATAAGTATCTTCAGGGAATCCTGATCGGCTATGTCAATGAGATCAAAACTGACAAGAGCGGTCTGACACGCTACGGAACGATCACGCCGGCGGCCGATTTCTCAGATCTTCAGGATGTTCTTGTCATCACAAAGACCAAGTCTGAAGCTCTCAAGGAAGAATCTAAGAAGTAGGAGACGTCTGCGCGATGAAAAAGCTTACGGCTGTTTTAAAATCTCTTGTCATCGTGTTTGCATTTCTGTTGCAAAGTATGCTGTTTACAAACTTTGCATTTGCTAATGTGCGTCCCAACCTGCTTCTGATCGTTACAGTTCTTGCAGGTTTTATGGCCGGCAAGAAAGAGGGTATTGTGATCGGCTTTATCTGCGGTCTTTTCTGGGATCTTTTCTCGGGAGATCTGCTTGGGTTTTATGCGCTGATTTTTTTGCTGATCGGTTATGCGAACGGCCGCTTTCACAGCCTTCTTTTCGATGAAGATGTCAGGCTGCCGCTGCTGCTGACAGGAGCGAGCGATCTTGCTTTTTCGGCAATCGTCTGCATCACGCAGTTTTTCCTGCGCGGCCGTTTTGATTTCGGGACCTATCTGTTTAAGATCATACTTCCCGAGCTGGTGTTCACAATCATTGTTGTTTTGATCGCCTATCCGCTGGCGGTCCGTTTCCGCCGTCTGATCGTCGATCTGGAGCAGAGGAGAGCAGGGAAATTTGTTTGAGCGCTACAGGAAAAAATTAATAAAAGTGCTGACTTCCCGCGTCTTTGTATTGTCGCTGGTCCTGACACTTCTGTTCGCAACGCTCGTCAGAAGAGTCTTCGTTCTCCAGATCATTCACGGGCAGGAGTATATGGATGAATACTCGCTTCAGATCAAGAAGACGAAATCATTCCGCGGAACACGGGGCAACATCTATGATTCGAAAGGTGAACTGCTTGCCTACAACCGTGTCTCTTATACGGTCACGATCGAGGACACCGGATCATACAAAGACCGCGACGAGAAGAACAAGATGCTCAACGCGATCATTCTTAAGACGATCTATCTGATCGAACTCAACGGCAACAGAGTCGACTCGCATCAGTTTGGCGTCGAGCTGAGAAATGACGCCTATGTATTTGCTGAAGCAGGCACGAGAAAACTCAGATTCCTTGCCGATGTCTACGGATATGCCAAAATCGACAAGCTCACTGATGAACAGCGAAATGTCACGGCCGAAGATCTGATCAACTATATGTGCTCTGATCCGCGTTACGGATATGGGATCGACCAGAACAAACTTGATCCTGCAACAGTCCTCAAGTTGGTAACTGTGCGGTATCAGATGAGTCTCAATAATTATCAGAAATATATCAGTACGAGTATTGCCGAAGACGTCAACGAGAGAACCGTTGCCGCGATCAAGGAGAACAAAGTCGACCTGACCGGCGTTGATGTCAGTGAACAATACGTCAGAAAGTATAATGACGCGAAATACTTCTCGCCGATCATCGGTTACACCGGAGATATTTCAACCGATGAATATGACGCTTTGATCGCAGACGGCAAAGACTATGACCGTAATGATGTCATCGGAAAGACCGGTCTGGAGCAGTCGCTTGACGAAAA
>CACYEU010000036.1 GCA_902773445.1 uncultured Lachnospiraceae bacterium
GAGCGCCGCTCTCTTCGCGTCCTCAAAGCGGTTCTCTCTGAGAAGCCGCGGGATCTCGCCGGCCAGACAGGCCGACAGCGCGATCAGGCCGTCGTGATACTGTTCAAGCAGCTCCCGGTCAACGCGGGGTTTGTAGTAGAAACCCTCGGTGTAGCCGCGCGAGACAAGCTTCATCAGATTCTGATAGCCGTGATTGTTCTCAGCGAGCAGGACAAGATGATAGTAGCGCGAATCGTGCTGCGACAGGTTTTTGTCGAAGCGCGAGCCGACCGCCACGTACACCTCGCATCCGATGACCGGCTTGATCCCCTGTGCTTTCGCCTCTTTATAGAAATCGATCACACCGAACATCGCACCGTGATCGGTGATCGCGGCGGCGTTCATGCCGAGCTCTTTGACGCGGGCCACATACTCCTTGATCTTGTTGGACCCGTCGAGAAGGCTGTACTGTGTATGAACATGTAAATGCGCAAAATTCATCGGCTGTCCTTCGTGCAGACATTTTATGCTTTTATTATCATACCACGAAATGGCCGACATAAAAAGAGGCTGCCGCATCAATGCGGCAGCCCCGTTCGTTCTGTATAACGCTTATATATCAGCTCTTCTTAAAGAAATCCGGGATCTTGATCTGCTGTTCTACGACATGGCTGGAAGGCATATCGTTCTTGGAAAGCTTCGGTGAAATCGGAGCAGCTTCACCCTCAGCACCCTCAGCGCCTTCCTGCTGACGCGGACGATGTGTGCTCTCGAGGCGCTTCTTGAGCGGAGAATTCTTCATCTCTTCCTCGGAGCGCAGTCCGGTCGCGATAACTGTGATCGTCGCCTCATCAGGCTTCGTGTCATCATACATCGCACCGAAGATGATGTTGGCTTCATCGCCGGCCAGATCCTGTACGTACTCGGCTGCATCGCTTGCGTCAACAAGTGTGATGTCACCGGAAATATTGATGATGACATGGGAAGCACCCTGGATCGTTGTGTCAAGCAGCGGAGACGCGACAGCTTCCTTGACAGCTTCAAGCGCTTTGTCGTCGCCCTTGCCCTGGCCGATACCGATGTGGGCAATGCCCTTGTCGATCATAACGGTCTGGATGTCGGCAAAGTCGAGGTTGATCAGCGACGGTACATTGATCAGGTCTGTGATACCCTGAATACCCTGCTGAAGAACTTCATCAGCTTTCTTCAGTGCTTCAGGCATTGTTGTACGACGGTCAACGACCTCGAGAAGCTTGTCATTCGGGATGACGATCAGTGTGTCAACTGTCTCTTTAAGCTTATCGATGCCTGCCAGCGCATTGTTCATTCTCGCTTTGGACTCGAAGCAGAACGGCTTTGTGACAACGCCGACTGTCAGTGCGCCCATGTCGCGCGCAAGTTTCGCGACGACAGGTGTTGCGCCTGTGCCGGTTCCGCCGCCCATACCGCAGGTGACGAAGACCATGTCTGCGCCCTTGATCGCTGCTGAGATCTCCTCAGCGCTCTCCTCAGCTGCCTTCTTGCCAACGTCAGGCTGTGCGCCGGCGCCAAGTCCTTTGGTCAGCTTCTCGCCGATCTGGACAAGTGTCGGGGCTTTGCACAACTGCAATGCCTGCTTATCGGTATTGACACCGATGAATTCTACTCCTGCAATCTGTTCTTCAATCATGCGGTTGACAGCGTTGTTGCCGCCTCCGCCGATACCGACAACGATTATCTTCGCAGCCGCTTCCGAATCGCTTGTTTTGATCTCTAACAAGGTCCCATCCTCCTTTAAGCTTATTAATTATTTACATTATCTCCCAAGATAATACGATATCCTGAATCATATTATCATATTAACGATTTTTCTGCAAGCCGTCAACGAAAAACTTTCTTTAGAATTCTTCTTCGTCCTCTTCCACCGCCGGAAGGCCCTGTTCGAAGCGGACGATATCGTCTCCCGACTCGTATGCTTCGAGATGAAGGATCCCTTCGCGGTCCCGAACCTCCGGGTAGAGCAAGGCAAGCTGATGGATCTTATCGCTCGTCAGCGCCGTTCCGAGATTCGCGTAGGTCGATCCGAAATGAAGCTGCCATCCGTCGACATCGCCCTGCCATTCGGCTTCATCGGGTTCCAGATCATTCTGGTCCAGTTCCTCTGTCAGCATGATCAGCTGGTCAGCCATGTCGCCTTCTTCAAAGGCCATCTTCTCGAAAAGCTTTGTCTTTGCGGGCGTGACACCGGTCACGAGAAGCCCGTACTTGTCGACAGCCTGCGTTGAGATCAGCACGCCGTTCCTGTTGAAGACATAATGTCCTCCCTCGGTCTCGACCATGCCCGCCGTCGGAACTTCGGTGACTTTTACTTTGACGCGCCACGGAAGGCGAAACGATACCCGTGTCTTTGCGATCGCCGGGTTCAGCGTCTTGTGGCGGATATCATACTTCCAGATCGCATAGAGCGAATTGCCCGACATCCGGTCACTGTTGATCCATTCGGTGATCTGTTCATCCGAGATGCTTTCATTTCCTTCGACGTCGACCCGCTGGATCTTAAATGCGACAAGCAGGATCAGCAGAACGATCACGACGCGCAGCAGCGCATTGATCCGGTGAAGGATCCTGTATGCCCTTGTCGGCCGGCTTCCCGCGGGAGCCATATGAAGATTCCGTCTGATTGTATCTTCGCTGAGGTTCTCCATCCTATCCCTTTCTGACTAATTCCTTGAAAGTGTCTCCGCGCTGCTCGTAGTCATCGAACATGCCCCAGCTTGCGCAGGCCGGTGACAGCAGGACCGCGTCTCCCGGCTCGCTGTGTTCGATGCAATAATCCACCGCTTCATCAAATGTCTCTTTCATCACGATCTTTGCCGGGTCAAATCCGCATTCGACAGCCGCGTCCCTGATTGCCTCTTTTGTCGCGCCGATCAGTACGAAAGCCTTGACTTTTCCGTCAAACGCATTGATCCACGGCTTATAATCCGATCCTTTATCGTAACCGCCTCCGATCAGAAGCGTCGGCCTCTTCATTGAGCTGATCGCTCTGATCGCCGCGTCGGGGTTGGTTCCCTTTGAATCATTATAATAGACGACGCCGTCTTTTTCACAGACAAATTCGATCCGGTGAGCCACACCGCCGAACTCCCTGACACTTTTCGCGATCGAATCGGGGTCGATCCCGTAAGCCAGCGCCATCGCGCATGCGGCCATCACATTTTCATAATTGTGTGTCCCGATGATCTGCAGCTCGTCGACATGGCAGATCGTACCGCTTTTATCCCCGATTGCATAGGTGATCACGCCGTCCTCTAGCCAGATCCCTTGTTCAAGCCTGCGAGCGCTCGAAAACCACACGACCTGCGCGGGGCATTTTGCTCCGTAGGCATTCAGTCTCCGGTCTTCGTAATTCAGGACACAGAATTCTTTCTCTGTCTGGTTGGCCGCGATCCTCTCCTTGACCTCTTCATAACACTCCATCGTGTAATGACGGTTCAGGTGATCGGGCGTGATATTCAGAATGGCTGAGACGGCCGGATGAAACGTCGGCGCGCTCTCAAGCTGAAAACTGCTGACCTCGGCGACCGTCACCGTGCCGGTCTCCGTCTGCGCCGCCGCCTGCGTGTAGGCAGTGCCGATATTGCCGACGACAAATGTCTTTTTTCCGGCGTCTTCGACGATCTTGCCGAGAAGTGTTGTAGTCGTCGTCTTTCCGTTGGTCCCGGTGATCGCGAGCACATCTCCCTGCTCACATCTGAAAGCAAGTTCAAGCTCTCCGATCAGCGGAACGCCGGCTTCAGTCAGCTGACCGACCCATTTGTGATCGATCGGGATGCCGGGTGAAATGACAGCCAGCTCGGCCCAGTCGATCAGTTCATCCGTCAGTTCGCCGAGGCAGACACGCACTTTGCCGCGCCCGGGCTCATCAAAATTCGCCAGGAACGCTTCGACATCAAGCGATTCGTTGCCGTCAAATACCGTGACCGGCACATTGTATCCGGTCAGCAGTTTGGCAGCGCCGACGCCGCTTCGCCCTGCTCCGAGAACTAACGTATTTTCCTGTTTGATCATTGCATAACTCCTTTATACCAATCCCGTCAGCGCGATCATGCTGAGCAGGAACGTTGCGACCGTAAAGACCGCGACGATCCGGCTTTCCGACCA
>CACYEU010000037.1 GCA_902773445.1 uncultured Lachnospiraceae bacterium
CAATCCAGTCATATACATAACCAGGATCGTACTGCACACAAAAGTAGCGCTCAACATGCGCAATGACAGGTGTTTTTCCTATGCGTATGATATCTGTCAGTCGGTCTGAGATCCATCCCGGAACCGAGTCAAAAGGAAATTCGATTAGGTAATACTGGGTATTATTCAAGCCGATGAGTTTCCCTGCTTTTATTTTTTCCACCATGTCATCGGAAGCCATAATTTCCTGCCCTTCGAGCACCCGGAGTCCGAGGCGGCTTGCATGAAGCATGTACTCAAGCCGTTCAAAGCGTCTGGCCAACTCCGGTGTATAAAAATTTTCAAAGCGTCCCATCTGATTGGCATGCGGAGTGGCGACAATGGTCGATATGCCACTTTTAAGGGCGAGTTGTGCCATTTCAATGGAGTCATCGTAATCCTGAGCACCGTCATCGATGCCTGGGAGTATGTGGATATGTATATCTAACATATTTTTCTTCCATATATATTATTTTTTCCGGCAAGAACTATCCCGAAATATCATTTATTGAACTAAATATATTCGATTATGTCAACACTTTTCCTATTCTATCATTTCACAATATCGTCTGACCACCTTTGACCATCTGAAAAATACGTAATTACAACATTTTCAGATTCGGACGCAGATGCTAAGATACTAATCACACATTCATATTGCAGCATAACCGGGCACAGATACACGGCTGCCGTACGGTGTCGCGCAGGGAATAGCCGCTCCGCCACCGTGAGCGATATTGTTCACCCTCCCCAGATCTCATTTTTGGCTTTTTTCCTTGACAATCTTACCTCTTTAAGAGTAGGATGTAAAAGGAGTTATTTATCTAATCTGACATTTGGCATGGCTCCTCAGGCATATATTTCTGACCATGCATTATTATATTTCATGAATAAAGGGGGTTCCGATGAAAAAACGATTAATTGCGCTTATGGCAGCGACAGCACTCATGACAGCGACAACAATGCCGGCTTATGCCGCAGCCAAGGATCCGAGATACAGTCCGGAGAATGTAACACCCACGCCGACACCGAAGTCATGTGTGACAAAGCCACCGAGAAAACCAGGCAAGTCTCCGAAGACCGGTGAGATTGATTACATGCTGTATGGTGGCGTTGGCGCAGCAGCATTTGCATCTGTTGCTGTATTCTGTAAGAAGAGAAGGGACGAGGAAGCTTAAGTCCCATTTACTGAAGCGATATTCAAGGTCAGCTCATTCTGAGGAGTGGGCTGACCTTTTTGGCTATTATCCACAGGATCATAAAGGAGATATACTTTGGCAATTCTTAACAATAATTCGGATAAGGATAATAACCTGCACCGATATAATCTGAACAGTTCCTATGAATCCGCAAAAGCGCTCTTTGCGAGCTGGCGCGACGGCACTTTCAGAGAAATCTTGGACGACTGGAAATGGATTTTTACTTACAGTGCCCACTACAAGGGAGCAATCGCCTTCTTTGTCATACTCGGCATCGTCAGCACGACGTTGGGTCTGGTGGGCAGCATCGCAAGCAAGTATCTGATCGATATCATCACCGGCTACAAGACCGAAAAATTAGCAATTCTTCTGATTATTATGATTGGTTCGACGGTTTTTTCGCTGGTCATCGGTTCGGTGCTGAACAGAATCACGATGAAACTGAGCATCGATATCAATAACGCGATTCAGGCGGATATATTCGATAAGATCATCGATTCGGACTGGCTCTCACTCAGCAGATACAGTAACGGTGATGTACTGAACCGCTTCAATTCCGATGTCGGGACCGTATCCGGGAACGCGATTTCCTGGCTGCCGACGATCATTATCGCAATCTATCATTTTATAGCTACATTCTTTGTTATACTGCACTACGATGTGATGATGGCTCTGTTTGCCTTTGCCAGCGCGCCGTTCCTGCTGCTTTCCTCGCACTACCTGATTTCCCGACAACGGGAATACAATAAAAAGGTCCGTGAATTGTCCTCGAAAATGATGAGCTTCGAGGTGGAGACCTTTTATAATTTTGACACGATTAAAAGTTTCGGGATCACAGACAGATACAGTTCTAAGCTGAGGAACTGGCAGTTGAAGTTCAAGGACGTCTCTCTGAAGTATAATATGTTCACGATCAAGACAAATATCTTTATGTCTGTTCTCGGAAGCATGATCCAGATGGCTGCCTTCTGTTACTGCCTGTTCCTCCTGTGGAGTCACTCCATCACGTACGGAACGATGACTCTGTTCCTGCAGCAGAGATCAGCCCTGTCCGCGGCATTTGACCGCGTCGTCGGCATCATCCCCTCGTTTCTGCAGAGTTCCGTCTCAGCTCACCGAATCCGTGAGCTCGTGGAACTTCCGAAGGAGGTCCACATTCCGGAAAGCAGTAAGATGGATGCCTTCAGGGATCAGGGCTACACTGTGCGCATGAGCGATGTAAACTTTGCCTATCTGGAGAACCAGAAAGTCATCACGAATTCCGATTTTATCGTGGAGCCGGGTGAGATCGTCGCTTTGGTTGGTCCTTCAGGTGAGGGCAAAACAACGATGATCCGTCTGATCCTGGGTCTCATCCGACCGGAGCAGGGCCATGTGACTATTTCCTCCGGTGGAGTGGAAATAGATGCAAATGCAAATACGCGTCATCTTTTCGCCTACGTCCCCCAGACCAACGCAGTCCTGACCGGAACGGTCGCCGAGAATCTTCGAATGGTGCGCGAGGATGCGACTGACGAAGAACTCATTGAAGCGCTGAAGCTTGCCTGTGCCTGGGATTTTGTGTCCGCAAAGCCCGGGGGGCTCAACGCAGCTGTCGGCGAGCGCGGCCGCGGTTTCTCAGCTGGTCAGGCGCAGCGCCTTTCGATTGCCCGCGCGATTCTCGCCGGTGCGCCGATCCTCCTGCTCGATGAGGCCACAAGCGCCCTCGATGTAACAACGGAACGTCAGGTGCTTCGCAACATCGTGCAGCGCCAGCCTAACCGCACCGTGATCGTGACGACCCATCGCCCGAGTGTTCTTAACCTGTGCCAGAGGGTCTACCGGGTCATGGAGACACAGGTGACAGAGCTTGACGAGGAAGAAGCCGCCCGCATGGCTATGGACTTCTGAGAAAAAGGAGGGGCTGTGAAATGACATAGCTCCTATAAATATAGAAGGAAATAAAAGAAGGACCAGGGGTTCATACGAACCCAAGGTCCTTTCTTTTAGTGTTATAATTTTCTTGTGATGAAAACCAAAACACAAAGGTACTCTAAAATACAAAACAGGCAGTCCTGCCAATGCTTATTTCGGATTATCTGGATATCTGTGATCCGGTGCCGGCAGTTTTGTCACAAAAGATATTCCAGAGAACGTTCGCTGAAGGTCATTCCACCACCACGGTCATCCTAACCTGCTGGTCATCCAAACAATACGTCATCTCATAAAAACCCGGCGAACTTGTATCGATGTTCCCACTGACCTTGACCGCATCCATAGCCGGGACGCCGTCCGCCGTCTCCGCTCTCGCTATATAGAGCCGCGGTTCAAATATCTGGCCAACTTTGAGAAAAACCTGAGCATCGGTCAGGGCAAGCACTGCCATTTTTCCTGACAGAATCACATCCTGATTCACACGGTCCCGGTCGCCGAACACATTTTCAATACTGATTGAATAATGGACCAGCGACGAGTCAGTCATAGAGCGTTCCGCAGCTACCTCCATGTGCGTCGATGCGTCATTTCCGAACCCGTCATCAACCTTAAAATCTTCCTCGGACAAAAGGAGCTGCCCAAAGCTGTCGATCTTTTCCTCAGTCACATCCGGAATGTGCTGCGGCATTGTGATCTTCGGACCGGTATAACCCGTAAGGTGCATATCCCGAACGGACCGATATCTTTTCCCCTCCTTCTCCGCCATGTACTCGACACGCTTGTCGGACAGAGCTCCGGCGGTCCTGATCTTCACATAAACCAGATTATCGAGGTCATGCTTTGTGAACCCGGGTAACGATACTCCCTGAAGGAGGTCCAGATCACCGATTCCGTTATATGAAATCGTTTCAGGTTCAAATACGAACCCGTCGACCGCCTCATCCTTCGCAAACTCTGTTCCCTCCACTGTATAGTTCGATGTCTCATCGCCACGGGACATAATTACCGCTACAGCGGCAATACAAACGGCGGATATGATAATTTTCGGCAGCATATGATTGTTCATATCCCTGATCCTCTGCAACAATAAATCACGACGTAGCTTACACTAATAATACGGTGATTTTTAATTAACTATTGACGAACACAAGGTGTTCAAATACTAAATCCTATCAATTTCGCCGATTTATATATTACGACGAATTGGGCAAGTATTCTTTAACTTACTTATTCGCTTTTATGTAGAACATGTCAAGCACCATTTCGAACAGCTTGTCATCATCCGCATAGAACTCAACTAGTCCGGTCGGCCCGTCGATCGAGCCTCCCTTCACAGAGTGGATTGCATCGTCTTTCACACCATACTCCAGCACCTTTGACGTCAGATAGGTCACGCGCGAAGGAGTGATATTCGTTGTCATATAAGGCTTCGCATTATTGTAAAGTTCGAGCGGCACGGTCAGATTAGAACGGGTCTCTTCAATTGTTTTCTTGATAAAAGCATAAAAATACTGCTTCTGGCGAGCCATACGGAGTTCATTTGTCTCTGTGACTTCATAATTTCTCCAGCGAATATAGCGCAGCGCTTGACTACCGACAAGCATTACTTCGGAACCTTTGACTAATGTCGGATCTGTCGAAGACATATCCTCCAGAATCTCGACTTTTACACCTCCAACAGAATCATTCAGCATTGGTACTGCATCGTAGGAAATCCGGACGTAGGAATCAATTGGAATTCCGAAGAGCAGATTCGAGACGGCTGCTGCCATCCGTTCACAGCTCTGTACATTATCTTTGCCGTAGGAGTAGGCAAGACAGATCTGCATCTGCTTGTCTCCCGCGTAATCACCGTCGGGAGCGTACTGGGCAACATTGGTCATCGTATCACGGTTGACATTGATGAAGGATATCTTTTTGTTTTTATTGTCGATAACGCTCAGAAGGATCGTGTCAGCCTGACCGTTGATGCCGATGACGGATTCCCGTGCTTCCTGCTGCTCGACTGTTCGGTCACTGCCGAGGAAGAGGATCGTGGAAACGTTGTCATTCCAGCGGTATTTTTCCCCCTTGTAGGTGATTGTTTTACCGTCGTCCTCAATTTCCTCAACATCTACCGGCGTATTCTCTTTTTCCATCGTAAGCACGACATCCTCCGCCTTGTGCTTCATGGACTGCTCGCCCTTTACACGCAGGAACACAAGCCCCCCGATTGCGGCGATGAGAAGTACAATGAAGAAGATCAGAATCTTGGTAAGAATGCCGAAGAGCGTCTGGCGCTTCTGCTGTTTTTTCCTGCGCCGGCGGCTCCCGCTCGATTCGATTGTGGAAGCGTCGTACGTCTTTGGCGGATTGATAGCACTTGCGGTTACAATGGTAGATGCGAGCGGTCCGGGGGTGCGGACCGTATCCTGGCCCGTGTCATTCCGTTGCCCTGCGTCCCGGCCTCGATCGGCATAGTACACATCTTCCGGCCTTTGCCCACGGTCGGCGTAATATACGTCTTCCGGCCGCTGTCCGCGGTCGGCGTAGTATACGTCTTCCGGCCGCTGTCCGC
>CACYEU010000038.1 GCA_902773445.1 uncultured Lachnospiraceae bacterium
ACATGAAGGACCTTGACTGCGCCGTCAATGATTTCGGGGCCGATCCCGTCGCCGGGAATCAGCGCAATATTGTATTCCATATCAATCCTCTTCCTTCGCTTTCAGATAATTCAGTAACCCTCCGGCTTTGATCATTTCACCGATGAATCCGGGCTGCGGATTCGCATGGAATGTCTGCCCGCTCGTCTTATCTTCGATGACGCCGGTCTTCAGATCGATCTCGACTTCGTCGCCCGCCTTGATCGCTTCCGCAGCTTCCGGGCATTCGAGGATCGTGAATCCGATATTGATCGCGTTGCGGTAGAAGATCCGCGCGAATGATGCCGCGATCACACAGGAAATGCCGCTCGCCTGAATCGAGATCGGCGCATGTTCTCTCGAGGAACCGCAGCCGAAATTCCAGCCGCCGACCATGATGTCGCCTTCGCGCACCGACCCTGCAAATGAAGCATCGATGTCTTCCATACAGTGGCTTGCGAGAGCCTTCGGATCCGGATCGTTCAGATAACGCGCCGGGATGATGACATCGGTATCGACATTGTCCCCGTATTTCCAAACTTTTCCGCTGATCATGAAAGCACCTCCTCAGGATTCGCGATATAACCTGCGACTGCTGCGGCTGCCGCGACAGCCGGATTGGCCAGAATGACTTCGCTCTTTGTATCGCCCATGCGTCCGACGAAATTGCGGTTGGTTGTCGCGATCGCGCGCTCACCGGCGCTCATAACGCCCATGTGTCCGCCGAGACACGGTCCGCAGGTCGGTGTCGAGACCGCGCATCCCGCATCGATCAGATCGGCAATGATACCCTCATCGAGGCACTGGCGGTAGACTGCCTGTGTCGCCGGAATGATGATGCAGCGGACGCCGTCCGCAACCGTTTTGCCTTTTAAGACCGCGTGTGCCGCGCGCATATCGGAGATCCGTCCGTTCGTGCACGAACCGATCACGACCTGATCGATCTTCATGCCGGCCACTTCGCGGACGGTCTTTGTGTTGGACGGAAGATGAGGCAGCGAAACAGTCGGTTCAAGTTCGGACAGGTCGATCGTGACTGTCCGCGAATAACTTGCATCCGAATCAGCTTCATACTTCTTCACTTCGCCGTCAAAACGCCCTTTGACATACTCCTCGGTCTTCTCATCGACCGGGAAGATGCCGTTCTTCGCGCCGGCTTCGATCGCCATATTCGCGATCGTGAACCGGTCGTCCATCGACAGCTGCGAAACGCCGTCGCCGGTAAATTCAAGCGATTGATAGAGGGCTCCGTCAACGCCGATCATGCCGATCAGATGCAGGATCACATCCTTGCCGCTGGCAAATGGTTTGAATGCTCCTGTCAGCTCGACTTTGATCGCGTCGGGAACCTTGAACCAGTTCTCGCCTGCTGCCATGCCGGCCGCCATATCGGTCGAGCCCACGCCTGTTGAAAACGCGCCCAGCGCGCCGTAAGTGCAGGTATGCGAATCGGCTCCGATCACCATCTGGCCGGGGCCGACGATGCCCTGCTCAGGCAGCAGAGCGTGCTCGATGCCGACTCTGCCGACATCATAGAAATGCTTGATGTTATGCTTGATCGCAAAATCGCGTGCGCATTTGCAAAGATCGGCCGACTGGATGTCCTTGCACGGTGTGTAGTGGTCGAGTACGATCGCGATCTTCTCCGGATCGAAGACTTTTGTGAAGCCTCCCTTTTCGAAGACGCCGATCGCGACCGGTGTCGTCACATCATTGCCGAGGACCAGATCGAGTTTCGCCTCGATCAGATCGCCGGCTTTGACAGACTCGATGCCGGCATGCGCCGCCATGATCTTTTGTGTCATTGTCATTCCCATAGTCTTAAGCCTCCTCTGCCATCAGGCGGTTCAGCGCCTGGAGATAAGCCATAATACTGGACTCGATGATATCAGTCGACAGACCGCGTCCGGTGTATGTGCGGCGGTCGCACGAGAGCTTGACCGTGACCGCGCCGAGTGTGTCCTGACCTTCGGAAGTCGATGCGATCTGATAGGTATTGAAAACATGCTCCTTCGGGTTGATGATCGCGTCGATTGCATTGAACGCCGCATCGATCGGTCCGTCGCCGAGTTTGACTTCCTCGAACTCCTCGTCGCCCTTCTTCAGATGGATCGTACAGGTCGCTGTCGTAAAGTTGCTGGTATGGACCGAGAACCAGTCGAGCTTGTAGCCTTCCTCGCTCATCAGATGATCGATCGAGACATGGTGTGAAATGATCGCCTCGAGGTCGGCATCGGTGACTGTCTTCTTTTTGTCCGCGACGAGCTGGAACTCGCCGAAGCAGCGGTTGACTTCCTCGTCGGTCAGATGGTAGCCGAGATCATCAGCACGTTTCTTGAACGCGTGGCGTCCCGAATGCTTGCCGAGCACGAGATTGTCAGTATGGATGCCGACGATCTCCGGCGTCATGATCTCATAGGTCTTCTTGTTTGCAAGAACACCGTGCTGATGGATGCCCGACTCATGCGCGAACGCATTCTTGCCGACGATCGGCTTATTGAGCGGAGCGGGCTGTCCGATAATGTTGTAGACCGTACGGCTTGCATTATAGATCTGTTTTGTATCGATCCCGGTCTCGACCTCATAGAGATCAGCGCGCGTGCGGATCGCCATGACGACCTCTTCCATTGAGGTATTGCCGGCGCGCTCGCCGAGTCCGTTGATCGTACATTCGATCTGGCGCGCGCCGCCCTGGACGCCTGCCAGCGAGTTGGCGACCGCCATGCCGAGGTCGTTGTGGCAATGGACAGAAAATTCAGCCTTCTCGGCCCCCTTCGCATGTTCGATCACATAGCGGATCAAGTGTTCCATCTCAGCCGGCGATGTATAGCCGACTGTGTCGGGAAGGTTGATCACCGTCGCTCCTGCCGCGATCGCGACTTCGGTGATCCTTGTCAGGAAATCGAGATCACTTCTTGTCGCATCCTCGGCCGAGAACTCGACATTTGAACAGTACTTCGCAGCGTAAGCGACCATCTCTTTAGTCTGCTCGAGCACCTGCTCCGGTGTCATCCTGAGCTTGTACTGCATATGCAGCGGCGATGTCGCGATAAATGTGTGGATCCGCGGAGCAACCGCGTCCTTGACTGCGTCCCACGCCACGTCGATGTCCTTTGTCAGCGCGCGGGAAAGAGATGCGACCTGCGCATTTTTCACGACCTTTGAGATCTCCTGCACGGACTTGAAATCCTGAGGTCCCGAGATCGCGAAGCCGGCTTCGATGACGTCGACATTGAGTTTCTCAAGGCATTTGGCGACCTCGAGTTTCTCTTTCATGTTCATCGAACAGCCGGGTGACTGCTCTCCGTCCCTGAGTGTTGTGTCAAATATTTTGATTCGGTCCATAGACTATGGGTCCTTTCTGTTGATTTATGCTTCGAGGATCGCTCCTTTGTCAGCTGATGAAACGAGCTTCGCGTAACGTGCGAGATATCCGGTCTTAACTTTCGGTTCCGGGGCCTTCCAAGCGGCGCGTCTGGCCGCTAGTTCCTCGTCGGAGACCCGCAGTTCGATCGTCTTGTTCGCGATATCGATCGCGATCTCGTCGCCTTCTTCGACCAGTGCGATATTGCCGCCGCTTGCGCCTTCCGGTGAAACATGTCCGATCGAAGCGCCGCGTGTCGCTCCCGAAAAACGTCCGTCGGTGATCAGCGCGACTGAATCGTCGAGACCCATGCCGCAGATCGCCGATGTCGGGTTGAGCATTTCACGCATGCCCGGGCCGCCCTTCGGTCCCTCATAGCGGATGACAACGACATCGCCGGGTCTGATACCGCCGGCGTAAATGACTTCGATCGCTTCTTCCTCGCTGTTGAAGACGCGCGCCGGGCCGGTATGCTCCATCATTTCGGGAAGCACTGCCGACTGTTTGACAACACAGCCGTCCGGAGCGAGATTACCGGTCAGCACAGCGATACCGCCGTTTGCTGAATACGGATCCTCAAACGGTCTGATCAGATTCGTGTCACGGTTTTCCGCGCCTTTGAGATTCTCTTCCATCGTCTTTGTCGTCACCGTCATGACCGACAGATCGAGCAGGCTGCCCTTTGTCAGTTCTTTCAT
>CACYEU010000039.1 GCA_902773445.1 uncultured Lachnospiraceae bacterium
AAAAAGACTGCCTGCACTTTACGGTGCAGGCAGCTTTTTTATCTTTAGATCGTTGCTGTTAGATAACAGTTATGTTTCATGAATGGTTTTGATTTGTTGTTTATACGATGACGAAGAACTTGATCAGGAACAGGATCGCAATGACGTAGCAGAGAATCGAAACATCTTTCGCTTTTCCTGTGAAGACCTTCATGACCGTGTAGGTGATCAGGCCAAGGCCGATGCCGTGTCCGATCGAACCGGAGATCGGCATGGTGATCAGCATGATCATGCAGGGTACAACGTCAAATTTATCTTCGAGATTGATGTTCTTCAGACCCATCAGCATGATGATACCGACATAGATCAGGGCTGATGATGTAGCCGGCGCCGGGATCAATGCGACGATCGGTGCGATGAACATACACAGAAGGAACATGATGCCTGCTGTCAGAGCGGTAAGACCGGTACGTCCTCCGGCTTCAACACCGGTTGCGGACTCGACAAATGTTGTAACGGTCGATGTACCTGTCAGAGAACCTGAAATGGTACCGATCGCGTCAGAAGTCAGGGCTTCCTTCATCTTCGGCATACGGCCTTCTTTGTCAAGCATGTTGGCACGGGAAGCCGCACCGACAAGTGTTCCGATCGTATCGAACATATCGATCATACAGAATGTGATGATCAATGTGACCGCGGTAAATATTCCGATCGAGAAGAAATCCTTGAAATCGAACTTGAACAATGTCAGCTGAGCCATATCCTTAAACGGCGGTGCCCAGTGCGCTGTCTTCAGTCCTGCAAAAGGATTGTTGTCAAGAATAATGAGCTCGCCCAGCCAGTAGATGATCGAAGCAGTGATCATACCGACGAGAACAGCACTCTTTTTGCCTCTGAGATCCAGAAGGATGATCACAAACAGTCCGATGAACATTGTGACGACATACATGACCATCTGAGAGTAGCTGCCGCCCAGTTTGTCAGCGATGATCTTCGGTGTCATTGCTCCGAAGAAGTCGCGCATCACGTAATACTCACCGTCATCAGTGAAGATGCCGGCATTTGAACCGAAACCGATGTTCATCAGCATCAGGCCGATCGCGGGACCGATACCCATGCGGATTCCCAGCGGAATCGCCTCGACGATCTTCTCACGGACACGAATAAGCGACAGGATAATGAACAGAACACCTTCGATAAGGATGATACACAGGGCGCTCTGGAAGCTGTCGGTATAGCTCATGCCTGTGAGAACAGCAATGTTGGCGACGACGACAGCAAAGAAGCTGTTCAGTCCCATGCCGGGAGCCATGACGAACGGCTTGTCAGCATAGAAAGCCATGACGATCGTACCGATCGCAGACGCAAGACATGTCGCCATAAAGACTGCATTCCACAGCTCCTGACCGCCGTTGGCGCCGAATCCCGTCAGGATGTTCGGGTTCAATGCGACGATGTATGACATAGTCATAAATGTTGTCAGACCAGCCATGATCTCAGTCTTGGGATTGCTGTTGTATTTTTCCATATTAAACATAAAACAACCCACCTCCTTTTCAATGACCTAAAGATGTTTTTCTCCTTCAATCATTTTACCATGACGCCCTATAAAAGACAAATATTTTTGGGTAAATCACAAAAAAATTGCAATGCTTTTCAGCTACCGCCGACCTTGCCGTGGTGACGCAAATAGGGTATGATAAAAACAGTAAAATGTAGCCGGCTATTAAGGAGGCAAAGTATGAATATCAATATCAAAACCAAGAATATCTCTCTTACAGACAAAGTACGTGATATGGTCGAAGATAAGCTCGGAAAGCTCGAAAAATTCCTGCCCGAAGACGCTGACAGCGTTGTGACTTTAAAAGGCAAGAAGAATTATGTCAAAGTCGAAATGATGATCCCGATGAAGCGCTATACTCTGCGCGTCGAGGAGGAAGACCGTGATCTGAACAATGCAATCGACCGTGTTCAGTCAGTCATGGAGCGTCAGATCCGCAAGTATAAGACCAAACTGACGTCAAAGAAACGCCACGGTGACACGGTGCGCGGCAAAGGCAATGACGTGGACGGTGAAACATTCTACAGCAAAGACGTTGATTACGCGGCGGAAGTGGTCGAGGAAGAAGAGGATGCAATCAAGATCGTCCGCAACAAACGCTTTGAGATCCTGCCGATGAGCGCCGAGGAGGCCTGCCTCCAGATGGATATGCTCGGACACGGATTCTTCGTATACGAAGATGATGACAGCGGCAATATCTGCGTCGCATATAAGAGAACCGACGGCCAGTACGGCCTGATCGAGGCAGCACACTAATAGGATGGAGTCATTTTAGTCAATGGTATGTGATACAATTCTGGATGCAATCGGCCATACACCGATGGTCCGGCTCAACCGTATGCCGGAACCGGGAAGCGCCGAGATACTTGTCAAATTTGAAGCAGTCAATATAGGCGGTTCGATCAAAACACGGACCGCCTTCAATATGATCGATCAGGCTGAAAAAGCAGGTCTGATCAACCCTGCGGAAACGATCATCGTTGAGCCGACGAGCGGCAATCAGGGCATCGGTCTCGCGTTGGTCGGAGCCATTAAAGGATACCGGACGATCATTATCATGCCGGATTCGGTCAGCGGAGAGAGACAGAAGCTGATCCGTCATTACGGCGCGGAAGTTAAGTTTATACATGATATGGGCGATATCGGAGCCTGCGTCCGCGAATGCCTGCACACGGCGCTGACGATGCAGAAAAATGATCCGCGTGTCTTTGTGCCTCAGCAGTTCGCGAACATCAACAATTTGATGGCACATAAGCTTTACACTTCGCAGGAAATCCTGGAGCAGGTCGACGGACCGATCCACGGATTCTGCGCCGGAATCGGTACAGGCGGCACGCTGACCGGCAATGGCGAGATTCTGAAAGAGAAGTACCCTGATATTGAGATCTGGGCGGTCGAGCCGGAAAACGCCGCGATTCTAGCCGGCGGCATGATCGGTTCCCATCTGCAGATGGGCATCGGCGACGGAATCATTCCGGACATTCTGAATCAGAAGATTTATTCTGAGATCTGTATTAT
Organism: uncultured Lachnospiraceae bacterium; assembly: GCA_902773445.1. GTDB lineage: Bacteria > Bacillota > Clostridia > Lachnospirales > Lachnospiraceae > RUG842. The sequence goes on from CACYEU010000039.1 coordinate 3,059, forward strand.
TTCGGATGATGAGGCATTGCAGACGGCGCGCAGACTCGCGCGCGAAGAGGGACTTGCCTGCGGCATCTCATCGGGAACAAATGTTGCGGCGGCAATGAAACTGGCAAAGAAACTCGGTAAAGGAAAGACGGTCGTCACGGTCCTGCCGGATACGGCCGAGCGCTATTTCTCGACGCCGCTGTTCGGAGAGTAATCGTCGTAATCATCAAGGAAATTATATGTCCAGTCATCCTTGTGATAGCCGATGACAGTCCGCAGATTAATATTCTTTACACTATTGTAAATATTTGTATCGACATGAGGGTTGGTCTTGCGCATTTTCGAGATCAACCCTTTTATTTCTTCGCGTTTTGACGGATTGTCCTCCTCGAAAGTCGCGCACATTTCCGTGAACTTGCAAGCGCATCTCAGGAATCGGAGCTCATTGCGGTCACGCCAGGCTTTAACGGCTTCTTCTTTGATCAGATACATCGGCCGGATCAGCTCCATGCCCTCAAAATTCTGACTGTGCAGCTTCGGCATCATTGTCTCGACCTTAGCACTGTATAGCATTCCCATCAGGATCGTCTCGATCACATCGTCAAAGTGATGTCCGAGAGCGATTTTATTACAGCCACGCTCTTTTGCGTTCGCATAGAGGTGTCCGCGCCGCATCCGTGCGCACAGATAGCACGGATTCTGTTCAATATCGACGACGGCGTCAAAGATATCCGATTCGAAAAACTCGATCGGGATCCCAAGTGTCGCGGCATTTTCCTCGATCAGCTGTCTGTTGGCGGGGGCATAACCGGGATCCATGCACAGGAAGACCAGATCGAAGTCGATCTTGCCATGCTTCTGAATCTCCTGAAACAGCTTAGCCATCAGCATCGAGTCTTTGCCGCCTGAAATGCAGACAGCGATCCTGTCACCGCTCTGAATCAAATCATACTCCGTCAGAGCTTTCGTAAACGGGCGCCAGATCGATTTGCGGTAAGTCTTGATGATACTGCGTTCGATCTCGCGCTGCCGTTCGGGGATCTCTTGTCTGCGCAGCGCGTCTATTGATTTGCCATGGGTTGATTCGGACATACGTACATCTTATCTGTCTGCAATCAATGTGTCAAATCCTATAAAAACAGTAGGTAAAAAGCTGTGCTCAGCAGTTGCATAAGGGTAATCGCACAATATATAATGAATATGTCAATAAAGGGTGTCCGGCTTGGCCGGTTAATAGGGAAACAGGTGAGAATCCTGTGCGGTGCCCGCCGCTGTCAGAAGGGAGTTTTCGGCCATTGATGCCACTGGGAGACCGGGAAGGCGGCCGGAAACCGTGATCTTCAAGCCAGAAGACCTGCACCAGACACACAAACCAACGCAGCCTGCGGGGACACGGGCACAGGCGCAGGTTTATTTGTGTACTTGTAAAACGGGCTCGACAACGAGTCTGTTTTTGTTTTAGAGAAAGGATAAGAAGATGAAACAGAGAGACAGAGCAGTGAAGAAACTCAGACAAATGGCAGCAGTGGCAGCCGGTACAGTCATGATATGTGCGGCTTTTACAGCCGGTTTCACAGTAAACGCCGAAGAAAAAGCAGCGTCTTCGATCAATGTCTATATGACAGTCAGCGATAAGGGTGACATCGCAAAGGCCAAAGACGGAACAGCTATGGCCGCGAAAAAAGTGAAGGTG
>CACYEU010000040.1 GCA_902773445.1 uncultured Lachnospiraceae bacterium
AAAACCGAAGAATCCGGGGGTATCCATCACGTTGATCTTCGCGTTTTCCCATTCGATCGGATAGGTCGTCATGCTGATCGAAAAACCACGCTTCTGCTCTTCCTTGTCAAAATCGCTGATCGTATTGTGATCATCGGTCTTTCCCATGCGGCTGATCGCGCCTGTAGCGAATGCCATCGCCTCAAGCAAAGTGCTCTTTCCGCAGCCGCCGTGACCCAGCAGAACAACGTTGCGGATTTCATTTGTTTTATAAACTTTCATATTCTCGGATCCTCCTTGTTTAGTTTATATCATTTTACAGGAATCATTGGAAAAGTACAACCAATGAGTCATAATTTACCGTTGATTATTTCATTGCTCCGACCTCATCAAACAGCTCGGTAATCTCCTTCTCAGGCTTAGGTGTACCAAGCGATACGATGATGTTCACAACAATTGCGATAATGAATGCCGGGAGCAGCTCATAGATATCGAGCATACCGCCCATCGGACGGATCGCAAATTTCCATACAAAGATCATGATGCCGCCTGTGATCATGCCGGCGACCGCTCCGTAGCGGTTCGATCTCTTCCAGAATAATGCCAGCAGCACGACCGGACCGAATGTAGCTCCGAAACCGGCCCATGCGAACGACACGATCCTGAACACTGAAGAGTTCTGATCCCATGCCAGGAAAACAGCGACAATGGCGATCACGACGAGAGAGATCCTCGAAACGAGAAGCTGACGATTCTCTTTAATCCTGATCTTGAAGAACTTGCTCAGGATATCGTTCGAGACCGATGAAGAAGCGGCCAGCAGCTGTGAATCAGCCGTTGACATCGTCGCGGCGAGAATTCCTGACAGGACGATGCCTGCAAACAGCGCTGCGATAACGCCGTTAGAAGCCAGAAGGTTAGCGATCTGAACAATGATCGTCTCGGACTCGGCGCCTTCAAGGGTCTTGACGGCACCGGCATTGCTCATCTGAAGTCCGACGATACCGATCAACAGTGCTGCGCACATTGAGATCACGACCCAGATCGAAGCAACGCGTCTGGAAAGCTTAAGCTTGTTGTCATCTTCGATCGCCATGAATCTGAGCAGGATATGCGGCATACCGAAATATCCGAGACCCCACGCAAGAGTTGATACGATCGTCAGAAGCGTATACGGTGTCGATCCGCCGGTCGCAGCATCATGCGCGGCTGTCAGCGACAGATATCCGCTCAGTGATTTCGCATTGTCCATGACAGCTCCCATACCGCCGGCTTTGATCGTGCCGAAGACCAAGATCAGAAGCAGAGCGAACGACATAACGATGCTCTGGATAAAGTCAGTCGTCGACGCAGCAAGGAAACCTCCCATCGCTGTGTAGAACATGATGACGATCGCGCTGACGATCATCGCCGCATGATAATCGATGCCGAACAGACTGTTGAAAAGCTTACCGCAGGCCGCGAAGCCAGAAGCCGTGTACGGTACAAAGAAGATGACGATGCAGATCGCCGCGATCAGTGTCAGAACAAACCTCTTATCGCCGTAGCGGTTCGAGAAGAATTCCGGCAATGTGATCGAATGGCTTTTTTCCGTATAGCGGCGCAGTTTTTTCGCGACAAACAGCCAGTTGAGATAGGTTCCGACAGCCAGACCGATGATCGTCCAGCTTGCCTCAGCACAGCCGGCCAGATAAGCAAGGCCCGGAATACCCATTAACAGCCAGCTGCTCATATCGGACGCCTCGGCACTCATCGCCGTGACGAAAGGACCGAGCTTGCGGCCGGCCAGATAGAAATCGCCGACTGACGAAGTCTTTTCAGACAGTTTGATGCCGATGCCGATCATGCCGAATAAATACAGCGCCATGGCAACAAGCATGGTGATTGATGTTGAACTCATTGTGATACCCCTTTCAGTTTTTATTAAGGCAGTTTATCTGATACGATCCGGAAAACCGATCCTGCGGTGCACTTTGCGCAGTGTCTTCGACGAATAGTAAGCTGCCTTTTCTGCGTTCTCCTTAATGATTGAGTTGATATAATCCTTTTCCCCTGAGAGTCTTTTCATCTCATCCTGAAGCGGCTTTAATACGCTGACAACCGATTCTCCGACCGCCTCTTTGAATTGTCCGTAACCGGCATTCTCGAATTCTCTGACCGTCTCTTCCGGCGTCTTGTCGGTACATGCACTGTAAATGTCGATCAGATTTCTGATGCCCGGCTGTTCCTCGCTGTATCTGATCTGCGCGAGGGAATCAGTCACGGCTTTTTTGCATTTGCGCATGATATCGTCAGGTGTGTCTGTCAGATAAATGCTGGCGTTCGGATTCTCATCCGATTTAGACATCTTGTGTAGCGGGTCCTGCAGACTCATGATCCGCGCGCCGACCTTGCCGAAATATGCATCGGGAATCGTGAAGACATCGCCGTAAATATTGTTGAATCTTTCAGCGATATCACGCGTGATCTCAAGGTGCTGTTTCTGGTCGAGACCGACCGGAACGACATCAGTCTGATACAGAAGGATGTCGGCTGCCATCAGTACAGGATATGCAAACAGACCGACGTTAATATTATCTTCATGCTTGGCCGATTTGTCTTTGAACTGTGTCATGCGGTTCATTTCACCCATGTAGGTGAAGCAGTTCAGGATCCAGGCCAGTTCGGCGTGAGCGGATACATGTGACTGATAATACAGACAGTTCTTCTTAGGATCCAGACCGGCTGCAATATAGAGCGTCAGCAGATCGCGCGAGCGTTTTCTGAGCGTCGCAGGATCCTGTCTGACAGTGATCGAATGTTCGTCGACCACACAGTAAAAACACATGTACTCGTCGCTCAGTTTGACCCAGTTGCGCAGAGCCCCGAGATAATTTCCGAGTGTCAGGCGCCCCGTTGCCTGGATGCCACTGAATAAAACTTTCTGTCCGTCAAGCATAAATCGTTCCCCTTCCGTCAGTTAGTATTCGAAATCGTCAGATAAAACAGTCTCTCTGATATACCGGAATGTCTCGTCCTCGCCTTTTTCAGCGATCATCCTCAGCAGCTGCTCAAGCAGTCTTGCCGAATCAGGGTGCAGAAGCTGATAGCTGATCCCCTTCCGGTAATACTCGAGCGGTGAACTGTCATGAAAGTCTTTTCCCTGATAGATCTTACACGCCGCTAATCTGTCCATCACCATCTCAACGACATAGCGCTTCGGCATCTTCATGCCTTTCAGAGGCGGCGTCGTCTTCCGCTCGATATCATAGTCGATCCAGTACTCGTAATGGTGCTTGTTGCGGCCTTTATGGTGAAGCCAGGCTTCTGTCAGCCCTCTTGCCTCACGTTCGGCGTTGTTCGGGCTGCGGTTCCCCTGATAATAACGGACACCGACAGAGAACTCAGTGCGTCCGAACTTGCTCAGATCATGTTTGAGGCCTTGCGCGTACAGTCCGACTTTAAAGCAATAGCGCATCACAAGATTGCGGTGACGCGAGATCGTTCTGAAATG
>CACYEU010000041.1 GCA_902773445.1 uncultured Lachnospiraceae bacterium
CAGGCGCTTGTCACAAAGACAAGCTTCGGTTTCCCGCGGCGCACGGCTTCCGGCTGCGATGTCAACCGGATCAATGTGCTGATCGCGGTTCTGTCAAAGCGGCTCGGTATCGATATGTCCGATGAGGATGCCTATGTCAACATCGCAGGCGGGATCAGGTTAAATGAACCTGCGGTCGATCTCGGCATCATTCTTGCACTGATCTCAAGTTATCGCAACAAGCCGGTCGACGAACATACGATCGCATTCGGTGAAGTCGGTCTTTCCGGCGAAGTCCGCGGGATCACGATGCCGGCACAGCGTGTTGCGGAAGCCAAAAAGATGGGCTACACGACGGTCATCATGCCGAAGGCATCTCTCAGCGCGATCGAAGACCGCGAGGGGATCAATCTGATTGGCGTCCGCCATATCGACGAAGCTGTCGCTCAGATTTGAGCAGGAGTCCTATGAGTAAAAAACGCCCGGTATTTATCTATTCAATGCTTATCATCAATGTCGCGGTCTTCCTGTGGCTTTCGTTCGCAGGATCGACTGACGACGGTGCCTTTATGGCAGCCCACGGCGCGCTTCTCACACAGGACATCATCATTTATAAGAAATACTATGAGCTTGTCACGTCGATGTTTCTTCATTTCGGCATCGACCATCTCGCAAGCAATATGATCATTCTGATCGCTGTCGGCGATCCGCTTGAACGGGTCATCGGCACCGCCCGCACTGCCGTCATTTACCTGGTCTCAGGCATCGCGGGCAATCTCTTAAGTGTCGCTCTCGAGCTGGCAACCGCTTCATTTGCGGTCAGCGCCGGCGCATCGGGCGCGATCCTCGGACTCCTCGGTGCAGTGATCTATGTGCTGATCCGAAATCACGGCCGTATCGGCGGATTAAGCCTGTGGCGCGTGGTCCTGTCTGTCGTTATCACATTTTATATCGGACTCACCGGCAGCGGCGTCAACAACGCTGCGCATTTCGGCGGCCTGATCTGCGGTCTTGCGCTCGCCGTTCTCCTCTATCATCCGTCTCTGAACGATCCGCTGAAATGATGTGTAGAACTATTATCAGTCGTTAAACTGTCTGAAAACTGGACAAAAATCTCTAAAAAGTGCTATAATAAGGTCGATAAAGTATGGAAGGAGGTTGGCGGTCCGTGTATCGCGAAGGTAATTATGTCGTATACGGCATCAATGGCGTTTGCCGTGTTCAGGCGGTTGAACCGATCGATGAGAACAGTGATCGGCTCTATTATCGTCTGACACCGATCCATGCAAAACGCAATGTTATATTTACGCCGGTCGACAATCAGAAAGTCCCGATGCGCCTTGTACTGAGCGAGGAGGAAGCCAACCGGTTTCTGAAGAGTATCGATACGATCGAGGTGATGGAGGAAGTCGCCTACAAGCAGCGTGAGCAGCAGTATAAAGAGGCTATGAAGACCTGTGACTGCCGCCAGTGGGTCTGCGTCATGAAGACTGCGTATGACCGGCGGATCCAGCGCCAGGAGGAAGGCAAAAAGGCGACAGCTGCCGATGAGAAGTACTTCAAGGAGGCGCGGTCTAACCTGATCAATGAGATGGAAGTTGTCTTTGACCAGACGGCCGATAAAGTCGTCGAGATGCTTTCAAAATAACTGGAATTCATCTGATGGGCGATCAACCATTTGACATCCAAACAGAATTAGCGAAACTCCCGGCCAGCCCGGGAGTCTATCTTATGTATGACGAATTTGATCATGTGATCTACGTCGGCAAAGCGATCAAACTCAGGAACCGCGTGCGCCAGTATTTTCAGAAGCGCAGCAAAGGGCCGAAGATCGATCAGATGGTGCGTCATATCAACCGGTTCGAATATATCGTGACGGCATCCGAGATTGAAGCGCTCGCGCTTGAATGCAACCTGATCAAAGAGTACCGTCCGAAATACAATACGATGCTGACCGATGACAAGACCTACCCGTACATCAAAGTCACGGTCGAAGAGGAGTACCCGCGCGTGTTCATGACGCGGACGCTGGAAAAGGACGGCAGCCGTTATTTCGGACCATACACCGATGTGACAGCGGCCAGGGAACTGCTTGATCTGGTCATGAAGCTGTACAAGATCCGCAGGTGCCGCCGCGTGCTGCCGCGCGATTTCGGGAAAGCGCGTCCGTGTCTGCGCTATGACCTCAAACAGTGCGATGCGTCGTGTCAGGGAAATGTCGACAAGGATATTTACCGGAAGCACGTTGATCAGGTCATCGAGTTTCTGTCGGGGCATTACGACCGGATCAAAAAAGAACTGACCGCGCAGATGAACGAGTGCGCAGAGAAACTTGAATACGAAAAAGCTGCGGGATTCAAATCCCTGCTCGATCATATCGATGCCGTCTCTCAGACGCAGAGGGTCACACACGGCAGAGATGACGACCGCGATGTCGTGGCTGTCGCAGCCGGTGAAAATGACGCTATCGTACAGATCTTCTTTATCCGCGGCGGGCGGATGATCGGCCGCGACCACATGTATCTGCAGATCCCGGCAAGCGATACGCCGGGGCAGATCCTCTCGGAGTTCATCAAACAGTTTTACGGGGGGACCGCCTATATTCCACCGCTTCTGATGCTTTCGCACGAAGCAGAGGACCGCGAGATCCTCGAGGGATGGCTGTCCGGGAAAAAAGGAAGAAAGGTCAGTATCGTTGTTCCGCAGCGCGGGGAGAAGAACGCGCTTGTCAAACTGGCGCTCGACAATGCCAAACTGGTTCTTAAGCAGGACGCCGAGAGACTGGAGCGTGAACGCGAGCGGACTGTCGGGGCTGTTGAAGAAATCCGTGAACTGTTGCAGCTTCCGGTATTGACACGGATCGAAGCCTATGATATTTCGAATATAAGCGGATTTGCATCAGTCGGTTCGATGGTCGTCTTTGAAAACGGCAAGTCAAAGTCATCCGACTACCGGAAGTTCAGGATCAAAGGTGTCACCGGAGCCGACGATTATGCAAGTTTAAAAGAAGTGCTGCGCCGCAGGCTGACACACGGATTGGAGGAAGAGTCTGACAGACGGGGATTCTCGGTGATGCCCGATCTGATCATGATGGACGGCGGGAAAGGACAGATCGGGGTCGCGCGCGAAGTGATCGACGAACTCGGTTTGGCGATCCCGGTGTCGGGCATGGTCAAAGACGACCGCCACAGGACAAGAGGCCTGTACTATGACAACAAACTGATTCCGATCAGGACTGACAGCGAAGGATTTAAACTGATCACGCGCATACAGGATGAAGCCCACCGCTTTGCGATCACCTATCACCGGTCGCTGCGCGGCAAGGAGCAGGTCCATTCGATCCTCGACGATATACCGCGGATCGGACCGGCCAGACGGAAAGCCCTGATGAAACATTTTGCCGATCTGCAGGCTGTCAAAGACGCGGATCCGGATGAACTCGCGAAGATACCGTCGATGGATAAGGCGGCAGCGAACGAAGTGTACCGGTTCTTTCACGAGAAGGAGAAACCATGATGAAAAGACCTCATATCAGATTGACACAAGTCGTCGAAAAGATGGATCTTAAGAGTCTGACACCGGAGGTACCGATCGATGATATCGTCGTCGAAGTGGCTGATATCACAAGGCCGAAATTCCAGCTGACCGGTTATTTCGGCGATTACAAAGAAGACCGCATCCAGATACTCGGCGAGGAGGAAGGCATTTACCTGACGACCCTCGATGATGAACGCAAAGAGTATATCTTCGAGAAGATGATGGCGGCGGGCATGCCGGCGATGATCGTCAGTAAAGGCCGTGATCCGGAGCCGATCATGATTGAAAAAGCGATCAAGTACAACATCCCGGTTTTCACGAGTTCAAAGCCGACTGCGGCGCTGGTGGCCGAGATCATCCGCTGGTTAAATGTCCGGCTCGCACCGTGCACGACCGTCCACGGCGTGCTGGTCGACTGTTACGGAGTCGGTGTCCTCCTGATGGGAGAGAGCGGAATCGGAAAGAGCGAGGCAGCGATCGAACTGATCAAGCGCGGACACAGACTTGTAACTGATGATGTCGTCGAGATTCACAAAGTCAGTGAAGTCACGCTTGTCGGCACCGCGCCTGATATCACACGGCACTTTATCGAACTGCGCGGTATCGGCGTGCTCGATGTCAAGACGATGTTCGGTGTTCAGAGCGTCCTTGAGACAAGCAGCATCGATCTGATCATCAAGCTTAAAGAGTGGGATCAGGAAGAAGACTACGACCGGCTCGGTCTCAATGATGACTATATGGAGATCCTTGGGAATGAGGTCGTCTGCCATTCGATACCGATCAGACCCGGACGCAACCTCGCAGTCATCGTCGAGTCGGCAGCTGTCAATTACAGACAAAAACAGATGGGATACAATGCGGCGCACGAATTATACAAGCGCGTGCAGGACAATATCGAAAAACGCCGCCGTCAGAAAGAGCTTCAGAGCGAATAGCGGCGGATCGAATCCCCTTCGTAGATCACGAGCATATCATCGGCCTCTGCCACCAGGCAGGGGCTGATTTTGTCAAACGGATCATCGGTCTTACGAATGGCCGATAACGCTTTGGCGATCTGCTGATGCTTCGCGCTGTCGGTGCCATTGGCCGGATAGGCGATCGTCACGCGCACGGTTTCGGCATATTCGGCCCCGATCACCGAAACACCTTCTTTCCTGAAAAAGCTCTCGGCAGCAGGCCAGCCCGCGTAGTCGATCTCGATCTCAGCCGTCATACCCGGCACCGGTCTTAAGATCCGGCTGTCTTCCACAGCGGCTTTCGCGGCGGCTGTATAGGCACGAACCAGTCCTCCGGTCCCGAGCAGCGTTCCGCCGAAATATCGTGTGACAATCAGCGCGGCATCGGTGATCTTCGCGCCTTCGAGTACAGACAGGATCGGACGCCCGGCAGTCCCTGAGGGCTCCCCGTCGTCGCTGGAATGTTTTGTCCCGGCATTTGGCCCGAGGATATAGGCCATGCAGTGATGCCGCGCATCGTTGTGAAGCTTGCGCGTTTCCCGCAGAAACGCAGTGGCTTCATCAGGGGTCCGGACAGCCCGGATCTCTCCGATAAAGCGTGATTTTTTCTCGGTATACTCGCCGCTTCCGCCAGCATCGATATAGCCCGTTGCAAGTTCCATAAATTCCTCCTGTGAGAAAAGTATAACACACTTTTCATTTTCATGATTATTTGCTATAATACAATATCAGGAGGAGTATCGATAATGAATTACGGAAAACGTTCGACGAATGCCACGCGCAAAAGGCTGTCGTCAAAATCGGGGATGACACATCGTAAGATCGGAACCCATCTGTTTAGATTATTCGTTTTGATTGTCCTGGCTGCGATTGCAGGCGGCGTTTTGTATGGCGTCGGTCTGTACAGGAGCGTCCTTGCGGATTCTCCGAAAGTCACGCCGGAAGATGTTTCACCGACCGGTTATATTTCCTATGTCTACACGAAAGAAGGCAAGAAGCTCGGGCAGTTTGTCGCCTCGGGCTCAAACCGTGTCTACAAAAAGCTTGAACAGATCCCCGAGCATATGCAGCACGCATTTGTCGCGATCGAGGACGAGCGTTTCTACGAGCATAACGGCGTCGATATCAAAGGTATCGCGCGTGCCGGTTTCTCAACTCTCACTCACGGCGATACGCAGGGCGCCAGTACGATCACCCAGCAGCTGATCAAGAACAATGTCTTCTCGAACTTCACCGAGGAAAAGACATTTTCCGACAGACTCCACCGTAAGATCCAGGAACAGTATCTCGCTGTCCGTCTCGAGAAGCAGATGAGCAAGGATCAGATCCTTGAGGATTATCTGAACACGATCAATCTCGGGCAGAACACGCTCGGCGTGCAGGCAGCGGCAAGCCGGTATTTCGACAAAGACGTGTCGAAGCTGTCGCTCTCGGAGGCCGCGGTCATCGCGTCGATCACGCAGAACCCGGGCCGCTACAATCCGATCAGCAACCCGGATGACAATGCGAAGCGCCGCAAGAGAGTCCTCGACAAGATGCTCGAGCAGGACTATATCACCAAAGAAGAGTACGACGCGGCGATTGCGGACGATGTCTACTCCAGGATCCAGAATGTCAACTCGCAGGTGACCAATGACCATACGACCGATTCGTATTTCATGGATGCGCTTGCCAAGCAGCTGATGCAGGATCTGCAGACCGAACTCGGCTATTCCGAGACACAGGCTTACAACGCGGTCTACAAAGGCGGTCTGACCGTTACCGCGACGATCGATGAGAGGATCCAGAACATCATGAACGAGGAGGCCAACAATGCGGCCAACTATCCGTACGGTGTATACTGGGGCATCACATCATACAACCTGACACTGACGCGTGCCGACGGCAAGGTTGAAAACTATGATCAGAATTCAGTCAAAGCATACGGCGCCAAGATCGGCGACCCAGAGGGACTTCTGTTCAATTCTCCCGAGGAAGCGCAGGCACGCATCAATGAGTTCAAGGGAACACTGAAGATCGATAAGAACGTGACTGTCAACGGCGAGAATCAGGCGATCACACCGCAGCCGCAGTCATCGATCGTCGTCATGGACCAGAAGACCGGCGAAGTCAAGGGTATCGTCGGCGGACGCGGTGACAAGACGACGAACCGAAGCTACAACAGGGCGACAGACGCGATGCGTCAGCCCGGTTCCTGCTTCAAGATCCTAGCGGCCTACGCGCCGGCGCTGGATGTGAAGGGCAAGAACCTCTGCACCTATATAAAGGATGAACCGTTCAAATATGCCGACGGCACCGAGGTCCACAACTGGTGGGGCAATTCGTACCGCGGTGATGTGACGATCCGCAAGGCGATTGAACAGTCGATGAACGTCTGTGCGGTCAAGACGATCACAGAGATCACACCGCGTCTCGGATTTGACTACTGCAGAAAGTTCGGTATCACGACACTTGTTGAGAATGAACAGCGCAATGACGGCGTCTATACCGACGTCCAGCAGCCGCTTGCACTCGGCGGTGTCACCTACGGCGTTAAGAATATCGAGATCACCGGCGCCTACGCGGCAATCGCAAACAAGGGCGTCTACAATAAGCCGATCTTCTACACAACGATCAAAGACCACGACGGCAATGTCCTGCTTGACAATACAAGCGGCAATTCAAAGCGCGTCCTCAAGGAGTCGACAGCATGGCTTCTGACCGACGCGATGCAGGATGTCGTCAAGTCAGGTACCGGTGGCGGAGCCAGACTCTACAGCATGCCGGTCTCCGGTAAGACCGGTAGTACGACCGACAACAAGGATATCTGGTTCGTCGGCTACACACCGCATTATACCTGCGGCGTCTGGTGCGGATACGACGACAACCGCGAGCTGTCCAACACCTCATTCCATCTGACGCTCTGGAGATCCGTCATGTCGCGGATCCATGAGGGAATGCCGGCTGAGGCAGATTTCCCCGAGTCAGATACGGTTGAGAAGGCGACAGTATGCGCGCGCAGCGGCAAACTCGCCAACTACGGATGCGCGGCACAGAATGAGTGGATCGCGAAAGAGAATCTTCCGACCGAACGCTGCTCATCCTGCCGCGGTTACTACAACTTCTATCTGCAGCAGCAACAGCTCAAACAGCAGCAACAGCAACAACAGCAGCAGCAACAGCAACAGCAGCAGAACGCGGCCGGCGCAGGCGGAGCAGGAGCCGGCGGAGCAGCCGGTGGTGCAGGCGCGGGAGGCGCAGGTGCTGGCGGTGCCGGAGCTGGTGGCGCTGGCGGAGGAGCCGGCGGCGGAGGAGCCGGCGGTGGAGGTGCAGGCGGCGGAGGTGCCGGACAGTAACCTCCGCGGAGACA
>CACYEU010000042.1 GCA_902773445.1 uncultured Lachnospiraceae bacterium
CTCCAGCACGACCGTCAGCAGTTCGCCCATGAGATCGCCGCCCTGCGTGCGGTATACGGAAGTGATCACGACATTGTTCTTCGCGCTGCCGCCGTAGGGGAACAGGTCGATGAAGGCCCCGATGACCCGGACGCCATCGGCCGCCTTGGCTGCCCGCAGGACTTCCTTGACGCACGAAGGAGAAGCCGTGAACAGAATATCGCAGCCGTCCGCGATCAGCTGCCCGGCCGTCATCTCGTGATCCGATACAGGTATCTTGACGGAAGTGCCGTAATTTTTATTCGCGTAATTCACGCCGCAGGCAAAGCCGAGTTTGCCGTTCGCCGCGACTGTGCCGCTGTCTTTCGCGGTGACAGCCGCGACCTTCCCGCTCTTCGACTCGAGCGCCGCCGCGACTCCCGCAAGAAAACCGGCTTCTTCATCTCTGTAGGTAAAGGATGTGACATTGCCGATGACGGCAGGCTCTCCCTTCCGGTCCGTCGGCACCGCATCGAAGACGATGAAATGCACATTCGGAAACTTCTTCGCGACTTCGCCGATCCCGGCGAACGCCTCCCCGCTCATGACCACGACATCATGATCCGCCGCTGCTTCCGCAGCCATTTTCAGGGCAGCTTCCGGCTTGCCGGTCTTCTCGACGAGCGCCTTCACCTTTACCGTCTGATCAGACTCCAGGAAATCATCGATCCCCTGCTTCAGGCCTCTGTTCACCGCAAGATCGTCTGTCCCCGAAGGAGAAGTGAGGAGCGCCACCTTAAGGTTCGATTTCCCCAGATTCGACTCATCGGGATAATGATGCCCGTCATCAGCCGCTTCCGCAGCCTTTACCCCGCTCATTTGAGGACCGCCGAGTACGGCGGCCAGGGCTGCGAGCATCGCAGCCGCTGTAATCATTGCGATCAGTTTTTTCATTTTTCAAGATCCTTTTTATACAGAGTTTTGCCGATCACTCCATCCTTGAGAAGCATCCATGCTTTTACATTGCCTCTTCTCACACGCAGGTACATAGTCTTGGGTGAAATACGGCACTGATCGGCAAGTACCATATCGCCGGCCAATAATTTGTAGCAGGTATTGGTTGCGTCGGGTTTCAGGTACGTCCATGTATCTATGCCGATGATAAACTTCGCGGTGTCCTGATCCACGTGCGCCGCGGAATCGTTCTGCTTTAATGTACCGCCCTTATAGACGAACTGCATTACAATATCACCGGTGTAATACCCCTTCGTCTTGCTTATTTCCATGGAGACGCCGAAGTTGACCTTGTTGTCTTTTACGCTTTTCGGCCATGCCTTCCATGTGCAGCAGTGGCGTTTGCAGTACTCATCAAAATCGATGACCGGTTCGAACTTATCGTCCTTGTACTGAAGGACATCTGTCGTAATGCTTCTGTGCGTATCCCCGTTCCTGCAGGATATGAACAGGAACTTCTTTCCGTTGCTCAAAGAGATCAGGGTCGGATTCAGATGGGTGTATACGTTTTGGTAAATACACGTATAAGTATACGCTTTTTTGCCGTTTACGGAGATCTCGAACCGCCTGAAATGCCCTTTCGCTTTCTCTTTGGTGCGCTGGATCTTAAAGCGGTCCTTTTTCCCGTCCCCGGTGAGATCGAGGTTCGTGTATACCTTGTCCGCATTCAGCTTCGTCAGACCGGCTGTCGCGCATTGCGCCGGGATGCCCGGAAAGAGGAGCATCGATGCGATCATGGCCATCATGAGCAAAGCAGATGTCAGTTTACAGATTCTCTTGTTTTTCATAACAAAAACACTCCTTCTGTCGATATCAGACAGCAGCTGTCTGATGCCGTTAATCTCTCTTCGTCTGCGTCCGCCCGCTGCGGACACGGCAAAGAGGAGCCGAACACTTACCGGCTCCTCTACATTATGACACATTTTGAGGAAAAATACAGCAGGATCAGCGTGTGATCGTGATCTTCTCAGGCAGCGGCAGTCAGGCCGCCCGTCGTGGTCACCAGACCTGGAAGCTCTTCGGGACGCCAATATCCCATTCGTCCATGTATTCCTGATCCAGGTCGATCACGGCGCGGCCGGTCTGCAGGTTCACGCGGATATCAGAAGCGATCGCTCCCTCTCCGATCGACTTGATGTGCATGCTGACCACAAGGATCTTCCCCTCTCTTGTGTGGTCCCACAAACGGCACTCAGGGCAGTCTTTTTTCACCCGCTCATAGACTCTCTGCGCGATCTGGTCATCGGAGAGAACGGTTATTTTAAAGACCTTTTTAACGCTGCCGGCAGCTGCTGTTACATTTGCTGTGCCGGCTTTGTTTCCTGTGACGACATAGGATGTGGCGTCTTTACTGATCCTGACCGCGTCTGCGCTCTTCGTAACAGATACAGCCGCGCTTCCCGCATTCTTGACATAAAGCCTGCGGGTAGTACCCACGGCTATTGTCTGAGAGCCGCTGAAACTGATCTGGGCAGACGACGCTGACCCGGTGATCGTCACAGTCTTGGTCGTGCAATATCCCGAATAATACCGGATGCCGTTCTCGATCTTATAGGAGCGGACCTGCACGTAATACTTCTTTCCTTCCTGCAGGCCTGTGAACGTCTTTGTCGTTACAGCAGGGTCTTTCACTGTAATGACCTTCGCGTCGCTCATATCACTCTTTAGCCCGAATCTGACTACATAGCCGCTCCCCTTCAGGTTTTTGTCATAGGTAACTGTCATCTTGCCCGCGGCTGTGCTCTTAAGGGAGGTGATACCGACGGGAAGAAGCCTGTAGTATGTCGATGACCGCGTCTTCGTGCTTATTTTCCCTGTCCCCGAGACAGCAGCCACTTTGTGTGTGAACTTCTTTCCGTTATCGTATTTGACGTCGGTATCCGTGATCTCAGTCTTTGAAGTCCTCTTGATCTGTGTGCTTCCTCTGTAGACGACGTACTCTTTCGCGCCCGGAACAGGCTCCCACCTCACCTTGAGCCCGGAGGCGACATTGGTCGTCGTGACTTTGGACGACGCCGGA
>CACYEU010000043.1 GCA_902773445.1 uncultured Lachnospiraceae bacterium
CGCGCATACTGCTGTGCTTGCTGCCGCAGAACCGGTGGTTTCAGAATGAGAGTTCTGTGTTGTGGGGAATACTTCGCAACATTCCGTTTGTTGTGCTTGGAGGCATTATTGTCCGGCTGTATTGGCGCAGACGAGAAGACATCCGTTGTTTGCGTTATGTCTGGCTTCTGGTATTGCTGTCATTCCTGTTTTATATACCCGTCGCAGTGGCTGCCGGTATCGTACCGATGCTGGGCATGCTGATGCTTCCCAAAACAGTATGCTATATGTTCCTGATTTGGGCTTTTTGGAAATATGCTTCGTCGGAAACACTATTGTAAACTGGCAAGATTTGCAGTATACAGTAATTAAGGTCCTGAAAGGAGGATTCAGCTGTGTATCATGAGATAGAAGGTCTGCTCGGCATTAAGCCTATGATTTTTGATGACGAAGAATTGATCGTAGGAGAGCAACATTATCCCTATTCGGAGATCGAATCGCTGGAGATCACGAGCGCACAGTTCTTTGCCTCCTATGGGATTCTAACTTTGCGGACTCACGGCAAAGATGTCGCCATACCGTTCGCGCGTTCAAGGAAAAACAAACTGATAAGGGCCTTGAAGGAGTATGAGCAGCTCCGCAAAGAGAGAGAGAGCGGATCTTCCGGCCTGACGCAGGACAGTCAAGTGTCCGCACCCGCAGTTTCCGATCCCTATGAGGAGATAAAAAAGCTTAAAGAATTGCTGGATCTGGGGATCATCACACAAGAAGAATTTGATGCCAAGAAAAAACAACTGCTGGATCTGTAAAGACCCGGCAGTTGTTTTTGTCGGTTAAGCCTTCCGGCTGTTATCCACTATTACAGGATGTGCTTTCCGTACATAGCATCCTGCTCTTTTCTGAGCTTGTAGATCAGAGTGTCCTTGTCAAGATCTACCATGTCATAAGTGATCAGGTCGCCCTTCTTGCAGTCAACTTTCATCACTGCGTTCTTGTTGATCAGACCGAACGGTACATAACCCTTCTCGGTAGCTTCCTTCTCTGTGCAGATCGATCCGTGTGTCGTATATCCGCCGATTCCGTCAAGGTTCTGGCCTGCCTTGAGGTCGATCTTGGCTCTTGTGATACACTCAGCAACAAGGCCGTCCTTGGCAACACAGGTGATCTCGCCGTCGATAACTGCCTTTGCAACGGTCAGAGGTGTCTCAAGGTTGCAGAGGTGATACGGACGATACAGGGTCCAGAGCGGTCCGGGGCCCATGCTGTGATAGCCGAGCTGGTATGCGATCTCATCATTGTCGGTTGAGACTGTGACGAAGACGCCGGGTGCGATGCCGTTGACATACTCGACGACGCCGTGCTTGTTCAGAATGCCGCCGTCTTCTTTCAGCTTGAAGATATCGTTCAGCTGCTTAACACCTTCTGTTCCGGGCTTTGTCTCCGGACCGTGTCCGCCGATGACATCCGGTACAAGACCTGTGTAGTTGCACATAGCGGTCATCTCGACCATGGTCTTTGTGCCGTCCTTGAATGCGCAGAGCATTCTCGGGCTCATCTTGCGGCGTGTAGCCTCTTCGAGAACTGTATCGGGATTGCAGTCATAGTCGAGCTTGTTGTTCTTGCCCTTGCCCATAACTTCAACCTTAAGACCCATAGCGGTTGCGAAGCAGTAGAGCTCCATAACAGCGCCGGGCTCGTCGCCTGCGGAACCGGTGTAGATTACGCCGTGATCTTTTGCGAACTTGTCAAGGTACGGTCCAATAACAACGTCTGTCTCGACGTTGAGCATGACGACGTGCTTGCCGTTCTTCATTGCATCTGTAGCAACCTTTGCGCCGACATCCGGAACACCGGTGCAGTCGATCACACACTCAACACCCTCAGCCTGGGAGATGAAATCTGAATTCTCGCAAGCGACATACTTGCCTGCTGCGATTCCTGCATTTGCTTCTTCAATCGTCTTGGCGACAACGATATCATCGTCAGAGACGCCGGCATACTTGAACGCCTGTACTGCGTTCTCAAGAAGGATATCGGAGACGATGGCCGGTGTCATGCCCTTCATAAGAACCATCTGTGTGACCATACCACGGCCCATCTGACCTGCGCCGACGATACCGGTCTTAATGATCTTGCCTTCTTTTTCTCTCTTTTCCAGTTTCCAGTTCATGTTGAGCATAACAAAAATCCTCCTTGTTGGTCCTATGCCTTGGTTTGTGGATTGCAAACTAAATCGCCAAGTTTCTGATAGGTTAAGTATAGCATGCTGACATCAAATATCAAGTAAAAATTTCTGAACATTTGCGTAAGTGTTGTTTTTTCTGAGTAAGATTTTATCATCTGTCAAGGAATACAAAATGCATGATCTGTGGTAGTATGATGACAGCAGATAAGAACCTTATTTCACCCGTTTAACGGCAGACTGAGACAGGGTCATAAGTGATGCATGATATATGGAATCCGTGGCACGGATGCGTTAAATGCAGTGAAGGCTGTCAATACTGTTACATGTACTTCCTTGACAAGATGAGAGACAAGGACGGCGCGGAGATCTATCAGACTTCCGGCGCCAGATATCCGCTGTCCAAAGACAGGAAAGGCCGGTACAAGATCCAGAGCGGTGAAACGATCAGTGTCTGCATGACTTCGGATTTTTTCCTTGAAGAGGCAGACGCATGGCGGAGCGAAGCGTGGGATATCATGCGGATCCGGAGCGATGTCATTTTCTATCTGCTGACCAAAAGACCGCAGAGAGTCGCCGGGTGTCTGCCCGCGGACTGGGGGGACGGCTGGGAAAACGTCTTCTTCAACGTGACGTGCGAGAACCAGAAACGAGCCGATGAGCGGATACCGATCCTGCTCGATCTGCCGTTCAGGCACAAAGGTGTGAGCTGTACACCGCTGATCGGGCCGGTAAGCATTGGTAAATATCTCGACAGCGGTCAGATCGAGAGAGTCCATTGCGGAGGAGAGAACTACGGCGGAAGCAGACCCTGTGACTTTGACTGGGTCAAATCTCTGAGAGAAGAATGTGTACAAAGGGATATAACATTTTGTTTTCTCGAGACGGGAACAGTCTTTATCAAAGACGGAAAGAAATATACTCTCCAGGGCAAACGGCTGCAGACGAGACAGGCGTATAAGTCAGGCATGAATTATGAAGGCAAGCCGATGCATTTCAATCTTGTCGACAGTTTCGGGATGCCGATCCCGAAGGAGAAACTGTATGTCAAACATTACTGCGACAACTGCACAGAATGTTCGATGAAGCTTGTCTGCAACGGCTGCAGCGACTGCGGGAAATGCAGACAGAAGAACTGATTCTAAAGGAAAACCGGTATTAATACAGAAAGAAGGTCTCCTATGAAAACAAACAAACCGAAAACGAAACGAAGATGGTGGAAAATTCCGCTGGTGGTTTTATTGCTGATCATCCTGGTTGCAGGCGGTTATGTGGCCTATGTATTCCTCAGCTATGACCGTATTGACGACAACAAGGATCTGGAAGTGAAGGGCAGCGCGAAAGATGCGGCAGTCACAGACCGCGAATACACGATCGTCAGTTATAATATCGGATTCGGGGCATACACGGCCGACTTTACTTTTTTCATGGACGGAGGAAAGGAGAGCAGGGCACGTTCGAAAGAAAGCGTTGTGAAATGTATCGACGGTACCGCAAAGACAGCTCTGTCATTCAAGCCTGATTTCGTTCTGTTCCAGGAGGTGGATACAGATTCAACGCGCAGCCACCATGTTGATCAGGCTGAACAGATCATCGGACTCTTTGATAAGGAGGGGAGCTTTGACAGCGTGTTTGCGCAGAATTACCATTCCGCGTACCTGATGTATCCGATTAAACAGCCTCACGGAGCGTCAAACTCAGGATTGCTGACGATGAGCCGGGTTGATGTAACATCGTCTCTTCGGAGAAGTCTTCCGATCGCGACCGGTTTCAAAAAGATCCTGGATCTCGACCGCTGCTACAGCATTTCCCGCATTCCGGTGGAGAACGGCAAAGAACTGATATTGGTCAACCTGCACACATCCGCCTACGGAACCGACGCCTCCCAGGGAAATGCTCAGATGGAGATGCTTTTCGGCGATTTGGAGAAGGAATATGAGAAAGGCAACTATGTGATCTGCGGCGGTGACTTTAATCATGATTTCACAGGGACATCCAAACAGCATTTCAATCCCGATGTCGAGGAGGACTACAGCTGGTGTCAGCCGTTCCCGGAAGAACTGATTCCGGACGGGTTCTCCAGATGTACGGACTATGCCGAGGGCATCGTCTCCACCTCCCGCAATACAAATATTCCTTATAGTGAAGACAGTTTTGTCGTAATTCTGGACGGGTTTGTCGTCTCCGACAATGTCGCCTGCAATTATGTCCAGAACATCGATACCGGATATAAGTATACGGACCATAATCCGGTCGTTATGAAGTTTACGCTGAAACCATAATTAAAGAGAGTTATAAAAAATGATTATTGAACAGTTTGTCATGGCCTATGAGATCGAACAGGACCGTATCCGGGCAATGCTTCCGGAAGGGTATGAATCGCTGCGGCCGGTGCTACGCATCAATACGGAGATCCGCGGAGGAGAGCGCGCCTATATCGAATTCAATACGCCGGTCGCGCACAGCGGAAAGCGCGGCTGGCTCAATATTGCGCACTGGGAAGGGCCGGAAGACAATGTTGAATTCGGGTCGGACCATGACAACACAACGATCAGGACACCGTTCTTTTATCTGAAGTATCACTATACCGGGATCGAGGGCGGATGTCCGGCGGAACGGGATAACGACGGATGTTTTTTCCGCGGGGAAGAGTCTTCGTTCCGCCCTAAAGAAATCATCGAGAATCATAAAGAATTCTGCGACTGTGAATTCGCGTGGTCATTTAATGACGGAGACGCGGCAGGGAAGAGCCTGGGAAAGACATTGCCGGCGCCGGTACAAGAAACGGTCAATACTTACCCGCATACAGAGCTGACCGCTGAACATGCCGCGGCCATTCCGTGCAGGCAGGTTTTGGGAGCCTATGTTGTGAGATTCAGCAGGAAAGGGAATGAGTGATCATGACTGAACTTAAAAAGCTCATGAAGGATTATGCCGAGCTTGTTGTGAGAGCGGGCATCAACATACAAAAGGGACAGAGACTGTCGATCACATGCCCGGTGGAATGCGCTGATTTCGCGAGGCTCTGCGCGGCAGCGGCCTATGAAGCCGGATGCAGAGAAGTGCTGATGCGCTGGGTCGACGATGACCTGAAGCGCATGAAATACCTGTATGCGGCCGATGAGGTATTCGACTCGGTCAACTCATGGACCGTCGATTATCTAAATACGCTGAGCGCGGAGGGTGCAGGATTTCTCTCGATCTATGCTGAGGATCCTTCACTGTTGAACGGAGTGGAAGCAGGCCGTATCAAAAGGGCGCAGATCAGCTCGGGAAAAGCTCTCGAGACTTACCGCGCGAGGATCATGAAAAGCGAATGTCCGTGGTGCGTCTGCTCGGTACCCTCAGCGAAGTGGGCCTGTTCGGTCTTTCCTGATCTCGATGAAGATCAAGCTGTTGAGAGGCTGTGGAGCGAGATACTGGCCGCCTGCAGAGTCGACGGCGGAAATGCTGTGCAGAACTGGCAGAAACATTCCGATGAACTTAAAAAGCATGTCGATATCATGAACGAGTACAACTTTAAGGCTCTGAAGTATAAAAATTCAGCCGGAACAGATGTGACGGTTGGTCTTCCGGAAGGACATTTCTGGTCGGGAGGCGATGAAAAAGCGGCAACAGGCGTGATGTTCTCAGCCAATATTCCGACTGAAGAAGTCTTCGTGCTGCCCGAGAGAAACAGCGTCAACGGAACGATCGTGGCCACAAAACCACTCAGTCTCAACGGAACACTGATCGAGGATTTCAGCTTTGAAGTCAAAGACGGAAAGATCACGGAAGTTCATGCGGAAGAAGGAGAGGATATCTTAAGGGACGCGATCTCGGTCGATGAAGGGGCTTCATATTTCGGCGAAGTCGCACTGGTGCCGTATGATTCTCCGATCTCAAGATCCGGTGTGCTGTTCCTCAACACACTGTTTGATGAAAACGCATCGTGCCACTTTGCATTCGGCGATGCCTATCCGTGTATTGAAGGGGCCGAAAATATGAGCGAAGAGGAACTCAGGGCCAGAGGAGTGAACTCTTCGATGACGCATGTCGATTTCATGGTCGGATCGCCCGATCTTGAGATCACCGGCATCACACATGACGGCAAAGAGATCCCGGTGTTCAGAAACGGAAACTTTGTATTCTAGAAGCAGACATTCATGACGAATATGACTGAAAAAACATTCAGAACATCGTGCGGGGTGATCCACTACTGGACGAACGACAGAGGGCAGTCACCGGTATCACTGATCTTTCTGCCCGGTCTGACAGCTGATCACAGGCTGTTTGACAGGCAAGTCAGTTATTTCTCCGGGAAGTATAATGTCCTGGTCTGGGATGCCCCGGCGCACGCCGCGTCATGGCCGTTTGAGTTTTCATTCGATCTCAGGGATAAGGCGCGGTGGCTTGACGGTATCTTTGAACAGGAGCAGATCACGTCTCCTGTGATCATCGGCCAGTCGATGGGCGGCTATGTCGGTCAGATGTATTGTCAACTGTACCCGGATAAGCCGGCCGGGTTTATCTCGATCGACTCCGCGCCGCTGCAGAGACACTATGTTAC
>CACYEU010000044.1 GCA_902773445.1 uncultured Lachnospiraceae bacterium
AAGACGGTTTTTGAGCTGTCACATGCAGAATTCTCATGGAGCCTGTTAATTATAGAGGGCAGCGATGCCTTCCTGCTCTTTGGCATCCGCTTCCCTGTTGATCGTGTCGATCTGGTCCAGCAGATTTTCGCGTCTTTCATGATATTTTTTCAGATATTCCGGGTTGTTGCCGTGATGGAGATCGCGGATATAGGCATGTTCAAGTCCGTGGATCTCTTCGTCGAACTGTCCGAGAAGAGAGACAGCCAATGCCGAGCACTGGTCCGAGATACGTTCGAGATTCTGCAGAATATTCTGGTATTGAATACCGTTAAAAATCTTGCATTTATTGTGGACCATGCGGTCGATATGATTCTCCTGGACCCTGTTGATCGCATCGTCGATCGCTTCCTCAAGCGGCTCGATCTCTGCTGCGACTTCCAGGTCATTGTTCCTGTAGGCGATCCGGGTCATTTCAAGGATCTCATCAAGAGCTTTAAGAATCACAGACAATTCATCGCATGCACGCTCTGAGAACTGCTCGCCTCTGTCATTAAGGATAGAAGCTGCTTCGTTGATGTTGATCGCATAGTCGCCGAGACGCTCGAAGTTCGTCAGAGCCTTGTACTGAAAACTCATTTTCCGGTTATCTCCTTCGAATGTGATGTTCGGAGATACGGCGATAATGTATTTGTTGCAGGAATCAGCCATTCTGTCGATCAGTTCCTCACGGTGAGCGATCCTTTCCGCGCGGGACATATCGTATTCGTTAAGCTGTTCCTTTGCCGATTCGTAGTTATGGATCGCAATTTCGACCATATGTCCGATCAGATGGCCGGATTCGGCCAGTGCGATCGTCGGGCTGTCAAGCAGATGAGAGTCAAGATCCCGCAGGTGATTCTCGATGATCGAATCCTCTTCATCGACCGGCGCATCCGGTTTGATCTTTTCAGCGAGACCCGCGATCTTTCCGATGAACGGAAGCATCAGAATCGCGGGGATCAGACGGAAGAGACCGTGCATATTGGCGACTCCGCCGGCATTGAGAGTCGAGTTCCACAGCTCATCGGAAAGTATGTGGGTGCTTCGAAGAATCGCTATTGTCGTAAATATCAAGGTTGCCTCTATGCATGTATAGATGATATGCACGAGACAGGTGCGGATCTGATTCGGTTTGGCTCCGATCCGGCATACCAGATAGGTCGTCAGACAGTCTCCGATATTGACACCGACGATAACGGCAAACACTCCGTAGAAATGCACACCGACGGTGCTGGCCAGCGTCTGAAGGATACCGACGACAGCAGACGAAGACTGGATGATGCCGGTGACAAAAACACCTGACAAAAATTGAAGGAAATAATTGTGCTCGAAAGCGGTGAGAAGACCTGTGAGCTGATCGCCAAGCGACGCAACGGCGGCACTCATATTCATCAGGCCGACGAAGAGCACGCCGAAACCGATAAAGATCGTACCGACCGCGCTCGACGAGGTTCCGCGGATAAACATGATCAGGATGATTCCGGTGATCAATGCGATCGGAGCAAGATTGTCGGATTTAAAGAAATACAGGATACTGCCGGTCCCGGCGCTGACGTCCATCAGGCGGATGATCTGAGCCGTGATCGTCGTACCGACTTCGGCACCGAGCACGACGCCGACGGACTGACGGAAGGTCAGGAATCCTGCGCCGACGAGACCGACGGTCAGCACGATACAGGCCGTCGAACTCTGGATCACGCAGGTGATCAGCATGCCGAGGATGAACCCCTTGATCGGCCGGTCCGTAACCTTCTTCAATGCCATGCGCATGGCATTGCCGGAACAGTTCTTTAAGCCATCTCCCATGACACGCATACCGTAGAGGAAGAGGGCGAGTCCGCCGAGCAATGATACGATGCGATAGAACATTTCCACTGAAGTAAACCTGTCCTTCAAACTTCAAGTCCAATTTATTCCTTTTATATCATAGGGCAAATATGACGAAATGCGCAAGTACCGGATTTGGTTTTCTTGACTTTTTTAAATGTTCACGATAACGTTGAAAATAAGAACCACCACGCTTTTTGAAGGAAGGAGACACGTACATGAAGGAGCTGAAAGACCGTATTCTGAATGAAGGTAAAGTTCTTCCCGGAGATATTATCAAGCTTGACGGATTCCTGAACCATAAAGTCGATTGTCAGTTTATGCAGCGGATCGCCGATGAGTTCGCAACGATATTTGATATTGAAAGCGTCGACATCCTGCTGACGGCCGAGGCGAGCGGAATCGCTCTGACTGCGGTCTGCGCTGCCAAATGGGGCAAGCCGATGATTTACGCAAAGAAAGCGAAGAGTGACAATATCGAGGGCGGCCTCTATCAGAGTGAGATCTACTCCTACACCTATAAAAAACACGTGACGCAGATCGTTTCAAAAGAGTGGCTGAAGGCAGGACAGCGTGTCCTGATTCTCGACGATTTCATGGCAAACGGCGAAGCAGTCAGGGGTCTGACTGATCTTGTCGCTCAGGCGGGCGCGGATCTTGAGGGCATCGGGATCGCGGTCGAAAAAGGTTTCCAGGGCGGAGGTGCCAGACTGCGCGATGCCGGATTTAACTATCACGCGCTGGCTGTGATCGAAAAAGCCGCTCCTGGCCATATTGAGTTCAGAGAAGAATAGGAGAAGCCTGAAACACAGAAATAAAACTGCCGTATCGGTCATCGATACGGCAGTTTGTTTTTGAATTCTTACTGTTACCGGTTATTACGGTGCGCGTCGCGGTATGACAGGCGCATCAGACTGTCGACAAGATAGACATTTTCAATGGCAACATCCTGTGGAAGATCCAGTTCACAATGCGCGAAATTCCAGATCGTTTTGACACCGGCCTCGACGATTTCATTGGCCAGTTCAACAACGCTGCTTTTCGGCACAGTCAGCACAGCGATATCGACCGGATTCTCTTTCAGGTAGTCAGATATCTCTCTGACATCCCTGACGACCAGATCAGAGTAAGTTTTGCCGATCACCTCGGGATCAACATCAAACAGTGCATTGACAAAAAAGGCATTCTTCCTGAAATCGTCAGAGCGGACGATCGCTTTTCCAAGGTTTCCGACACCGATGATGGCCATCGAATGTTTCTTGTTGAGTCCGAGCACTTTTCCGATTTCTTTGCGGAGATAGGCGACATTATAACCGTATCCCTGCTGGCCGAATCCGCCAAACTGGTTCAGATCCTGTCTGATCTGGGAAGCTGTTACATTCATCCGGCGGCTTAGTTCTGCTGAGGAGATACGTTCGACACCTTCATCAACCAGAGTGTTCAAAAACCGATAATAGCGAGGAAGGCGTCTGATTACGGCGTTAGATATTCTTTTCTTCTGCATATTGTATTCTCCGACTATCGATCATTCATTCTTCATTCTTTGTCTTTAATTGATTTATTATAACGCAGTCATGTAAAGTATGGCAAGAAAAAATTACAAATTATAACAAGTGTTTCATTTGTCCTGCCAGATAGAGAGAGCCGAAGATGACGATCGGCCTGCCATCTGCTGTAGATTCGGCGATAGAGAGGGCGTTTGCGCAGCCATCTGCGACAACAGCTTCTGTATCCTGAGTTCTGATGATCTCAGCCAGACAAGCGGGGTCAAGCCCGCGTTCGGGATCAGGTCTGACACAGATGAAGCGGTCGGCCAGAGGCCTGAGTATTTGAATGATCCCGTCAGCATTTTTGTCATTCATAACTCCAATGATGAAGGTGATCTTTTCCCCCGGAAGATAGTAATTCAGCGATTCTGCCAGTGCCTCGGCGCACTGCGGGTTGTGCCCTCCGTCCAGGATAAGAGGAGGATCGGCGCGAAGCACCTCAAAACGGGCCGGCCATGTCACATCGGCAAACCCGCGCCTGATCGCGGACTCACCGATCCGGTATCCGTGTTCATTCAACAGGTGCAGCGCTCTCAGTGCCAGCGCGGCGTTATTCTGCTGAAATGGTCCCAACAGAGCAAGCTCGTAGCTGCTGTTGCCGTCCTTGACCGTCTGTGAAACCGGCAGTGCGCAAGCATGCCGGACCGGTTCGGAGGACAGCGGAACCAAAGAAAGAGGAACCCCTTTATCTCTGCAGGTCTGACGGAGGACTGCTGTCACTTCCGGAGCGCTGTCCAGCGCGACACATTCGCATCCCTCCTTGATAATACCGGCTTTTTCTCCGGCAATCTCCGTGAGTGAGTTTCCGAGGATCGCCGTGTGCTCATAACCGATTCTTGTCACAACCGCCAGTTCAGGGGCATCGATCACATTGGTGCTGTCTTTTAGCCCGCCGATCCCTGTCTCGAGAATGACGAGATCACAGTTTTGCTCAAAAAAATACAGGATCGCGAGCACCGTCAGAAAACAGAAGTACCCCGGCGGATCCGGCATCGAAAGCGCGGACGGCATCAGCCGTTCGGTCAGGCTTCCGAGTTCATCGCCGCCGATCATTCTGCCGTCAACGCGGATGCGCTCACAGAAATCAGCAACATGAGGCGATGTAAACAAGCCGGTCTTATAACCGGCTTCCCGCAGAACCGATTCAAGCATGGCGCAGACGCTGCCTTTTCCGTTTGAACCGCAGACGTGGATAAACTTCAGGTGCTTCTGAGGATCACCGAAGGCATGGAGAAGCTGACGCGCCTTTGTCGGATTATCCGCGGACTCAGCACGTTCTGTCGCTGATTTCGGCTTCAGACCGCTCGACAGAGATTCGATATTCTTGATGGCTTCACATTTATCCAAACAGGCTCCTCCTCAGGACGCAGAGTTTGCTTCCGCTTCACTATATCAATAATAAAACACCTTTTCAACAGTGATTAAACAAGGTATAATCGTAATGTTAAGAAAGTGTTTGTTATACTATGATCTACTCGATTCAGAACAATCAGAAAAAAGAGTTTCCGTGGCTGTTCGAAGCAGTGATCGACTGCGGGGAGAATCAGCTTAAAAGGATACTCGAACACCGGAAAACAGTCATCAGCATCGTCGGAGGCGGCGGAAAGACGACATGTATCAAAGCGTTGGCGGCAGAGTGTTACAAGAAGAGCATCCACGCAGCCATTACGACGACGACGCATATGCAGATGCCGCACGATGAATTCATGCTCGAGCAGGAAGATATCGATCAGTTTGACAGGACAATTGCCGAACACGGTCAGATCTGGCTTGGGAAAAGGCTCAAACCCGGAGATCCGGGAACCGGCAGGAATATGATCAGAAATAAAAGCCGGAGCCTGTCAGTCGGTTTTATCAGGGAAATCTGCCGGGTGCGCAGCACACCGGTTTTTATTGAAGCTGACGGCGCGCGATGCCTTCCCTGCAAAGCGCCGGCCGGACATGAGCCGGTTATTATTCCTGAGACGACGGATGTGCTGAGCGTTTACGGAATGGATTCGCTCGACCGGACATTTGCAGAGACTGTGTTTCGTTATGAGCTCGCGTGCAGCCTTCTCTCAAGGCAGCCTGAAGATGTTGTGACAGAAGAGGATATTGTACGGCTGGCTGCTTCAGAAGAAGGCGGAAAAAAAGCAGTTGCCGACGGAATGAAGTACATTGTTGTATTGAACAAAGCGGATACGGACAGGACCCGTGAACGCGCTTTCAAAATCGCAGACATGTTGACTGAACGGGGAATTGAAAGAGTATTGGTGACGAACAACCTGAAAGAACTGATGCTCTGATCACTGAACCGGCACAGACCGACTTTTGTTGACGGACAAAGAGAGGTAGCAGGATGAAAAGGTATAAGCACATGGATATTTCCACAAAGATCATTATCGGACATAACGGGTCCGAATTCGGGCCGGGTACGATCAGGCTGTTAAAAGAGATCGACCGCTGCGGATCAGTCAGACATGCAGCTGAAGCGATGGAGGTTTCATACGGAAAAACCTGGAAGATGATCCGCGATATCGAAGACGCACTGAAAGAACCGGTCGTCGAAAGACAGCAGGGCGGACCGCGCGGAGGAAGCGCCCGGATCACTGAAGCGGGATACGATCTGATCAGGCGCTATGATCTGCTGGCAGCCGATATTAAAGAATATGCAAAGAAGCGTTTTGAAGAAGAATTCAAATAACAGGTGAATCAATGAGGATCAGTCTTATACAAATGAATATGGCGCCGGGAGCGCCGGAAGCAAATTATGCTCACGCCAAAGGATTAATTGAGCAGGCCTCTGCAGATAAGCCGGATGTCATCGTTTTTCCCGAAGTCTGGACGACCGGGTTTTTTCCGAAAGAAGGACTCGGACAGATGGCAGACAATGACGGAGAGAGGCTTAAGCAGGAAATCGGGTCACTGGCCCGGTCCCTCAACGTCAATATCGTTGCCGGAAGCATTGTCAACCGGCACAGGGACAAAAGCTCCGAGGAACTGTATAACACAACATATGTATTTGACAGGCATGGTGAAACTGCAGCGGTTTACGACAAAACACATCTGTTTTCTCCGATGGGAGAAGGCGATTATTTCACACCGGGCAGTACTCTTTGCCGATTTGAACTCGACGGAGTCAAATGCGGCATGATCATCTGCTATGACCTCCGCTTTCCGGAACTGATCAGGAAGATGACGGTCGAGGGGATCGATGTGCTGTTTCACGTCGCGCAGTGGCCTCTGATCAGGAGCGATCATCTGCGGACACTGATCAGAGCCAGGGCGATCGAAAACCAGATGTTCGTAGTTTCCTGTAATTCCTGCGGCATGCTGGATCAGACACAGTACGGCGGCGGATCGGTGCTGGTCGACCCATGGGGAACGGTCATCGCCGAGGCCGGGCAGAATGATTCCTGCAAAGACGCTGTCGCAGAGCAGATCGTCACCGGCGACCTTGATATGTCGGTCCTGGACGGGATCCGTTCATCGATCAATGTGTTCAGAGACCGCAGGCCCGAGCTTTATTAGGTGACAAATGAAAAGAAATAAGTTAAGGATAATCAAGATCATATTAGTCCTCGCGATCGTGTTCCTCGGAAGCGTTTTGGTAGGCACACAGATCATGGAGGCGAAACACCGCCCGAAAGGCGGATACGGTTACGCGAAAGCGCCTGATGCCAAATCAGATGTCATCACGAATACATATGACAAGAAAGCAAAGCCGGCATTTAAAACCAAACTCGGTGAGATTACGGACCTGAACGCGGAACAGGAGCGCAAAGAGGCCGAAAAAGGCAAGCTTTCCAAACCCGGCGATTATGACGAAAAGAAGGAAGACAAGACGGAGACCGGAGCGCAGACCACTACCGGTGCTGTCGCCTGGAACGACGGGTGGAAGTATGCCGGATTTTCAAAGATCCACTCGGGCAGCGGAATGATGTATAAGTCGTCAGCGTCGAACCGCCGCGGGATCGTCGTGGCGATCAATGCGGGTCACGGGACCGCAGGCGGCACTTCTGTCTATACTCAGTGTCATCCGGACGGATCGCCGAAGGTGACCGGCGGATCGACAGGCGCCGGAGCCACACAGGCGATGGCGGTATCATCAGGCACTACGCTGAACAACGGTATGAGTGAAGCACAGGCTGTACTTGCGGTCGCACGCGCGGCAAAAGACAGTCTGCTGGCAGCAGGCTATGATGTGCTGATGCTGCGCGACGGAGATGATGTCCAGCTGGATAATGTTGCGCGTACAGTCATGGCCAATAACAACGCGTCCTGTCATATTTCGATCCATTATGATTCGTCTTCGAGTGATAAAGGCCTTTTCTATACAAGTGTACCCAACGTCGGGTCATACCGGAGCATGGAACCGGTCGCATCTCACTGGCAGGAACACAATGCGCTCGGAGAGAGCATGCTGACCGGTATGAGAAGCGCAGGCGTTAAGATCTACGGCAGCGGATCGATGGCAATCGATCTGACCCAGACATCATATTCAACGATCCCGTCGATCGATCTTGAAGTCGGCGACCGTGCATCCGACACTTCCGGAGCGACTGTATCAGCGCTCGCAAAGGGTATCGTCGCAGGTGTATCCGACTACTTTTAATCATCGGCGGGGAGGAGAAGCAGATGTGGCAGCACATTTTCTTTGATCTGGACGGAACACTGACCGACCCCAAAGTCGGCATTACAAATGCGGTCAGCTATGCGCTGGAAAAATTCGGCATTCAAGTCAGAGACCGCGATGATCTGATCCCGTTCATCGGTCCTCCGCTGACCGATTCGTTCCGCAAATACTATGATCTCAGTGAAGATGACGCCGAGAAGGCAGTCGGATATTTCCGCGAATACTTCGCGCCGAAAGGTATTTTTGAAAATGACCTGATCGAGGGGATTCCCGAGCTTCTTGAGCATTTGACAGCCGCCGGCAGAAATGTCTATCTGGCGACATCCAAGCCGACCTTCTTCGCGGAACAGATCCTTGATCATTTCAATATCAGGCAATACTTCAGATTTGTATCCGGCAGTGAGTTCGACGGCACTCGCGTTCACAAGGACGAGGTGATCGCCTATCTGTTGGATCATTTTGACATCGCCTGCTTAGACGCAGTGATCGTCGGCGACAGACACCACGATATCGATGGTGCGAAGGCCTGCGGTATTGCGTCTGTCGGAGTGCGTTTCGGTTATGCGGAAGAAGGCGAACTGGAAGACGCCGGAGCGGACGAGATCGCTGCGACGGTGGAAGAATTAGAAAGAATTCTCCTGAACTGACGAACCGGCAGCAACCGGCTGTTACTGCAGAGGAAAGTCCCCGACAGGATGGAATTCCATATCATCCGTGATCAACAGAGCGCTGACACCGTCAGTCTGTCTGATCATTTCAGAACCTGCCTCAAGCCCGAGAAGAAATACAGATGTGCTCAGGGCGTCAGCCTGCAGAGACGAAGAACAGAGGATCGAGACCGACTCGAGGTTGTTTTCGATCGCATAGCCTGTTTTCGGATCAAGAATATGGTGATAGATCTCACCGTCTTTTTCAATATAGCGTTCATACGGCCCTGACGTCACAAGCGAATCATCGTTTACAGAAGCCACGGCGATCGGCGTTCCCTCATCTGCGAACGGTTCCTGAATACCGACATTAAATGCCGTGCCGTCAGGCTTTGCGCCGACGGCCTGAACATTTCCGCCGAGGTTGATCAATGCGCTGCTGACACCTTTTTTGATCAGGAGGTCTTTCAGCTCATCGGCGATAAATCCCTTTGCGACTGCGCCGAGAGTGATTTCCATCGCCGGATCCTCAAGTGTGACAGTCGGCTTTCCGCCGGTGTTTTCATCGAGTTTGATGTTGTGGTAATCAATATGAGCGACTGCCTCGGACAGCTTGGAAGCGTCAGGCAGATCCGCATTGTGATCTTCAAAATCCCAGAGATTCGCTGCCTTGGCGATTGAAATGTCGAACATACCGTTTGTCAGTTCAGAGTATTTTAACGCTTCACTGATCAGAAATGCCGTCTTTTTGTCGACTTCGACCGGCTGACCGCCCGCGTGATTGATTCTCCAGATATCGCTCCCCTCGACTGTGTGACTGAGAAGGTTCTCATAGTGAGCGCACAGATCAAAGCATTCGTCGAAAAGGGCTGTATCGGTCTCGTCATACAGTGTGATCGTGATCATCGTATCGAAATAGAAATCGGTCTTGCTCAGCACAGCAGACCCCGAGTCGACCGACGGCCTGGCTTTTTTGATCAGAATAACGCCGGTGATCAATGCGATCAGAAGCAGCGGAACCAGAATGGCAATTACTTTTTTCCATGATGTCTTCATAAAGAAATCATATCATATCCTGGCGGGATTCAACAATGACTATTCGCGGACGGTGTGATATAATAAACAAAACATTTCACTGTTGCGGAAGGAATCATTATGATTGTCTATGTCAAGGGAATTCTGGCGGATATTACTGCCGAGTCGGCTGTTGTCGATGTCGGGGGGATCGGATATGAAGTCCTGATGCCGGCCAGACATCTGAATCAGCTGCCGCCGATCGGAGCCGACGTTAAGATCTACACCTATATGCAGGTGAAAGAGGACGACCAGAAACTGTTCGGATTCCTCGACAAAGAAGACCTTGCGGTCTATAAAAAAGTGATCGCGGTGTCTGGAGTCGGACCGAAGAGCGCGCTTTCGATCCTGTCTCATCTGTCTGCGAGCGAACTGCACTTTGCAGTTGTTTCCGGTGACGCGAAAGTGATCGCAAAGGCGCAGGGTATCGGACGCAAGACAGCTGAGAAGATCGTGCTTGAGCTCAAAGACCAGTTCGACAGCGATGACCTGCTGGCGGCAGTCGGCATGAGCGGAACACAGGTCACGGCAGGGGCGCCGAGCGATGAGATGTCCGAGGCGATCGAGGCGCTGGTCGCGCTCGGCTATTCGGCGAGCGATGCGCTCAAAGCGGTCCGCGGTATCGAGGGCGCGCAGGAGATGGATGTAGAAGAACTGATCCGTCAGGCACTTGCACAGTTCATGTAAGAGCCTGCCGGCTGAACGACCGGACGGTCATACACAGGAAGAATCATGATGGCAGATAAAAGAAGAATCGTAACAGGTGAACGCGAACAGCAGGAAGTGACTTACGAGAACAAACTGCGCCCGCGCACTTTGGATGACTATATCGGGCAGGAGAAGGCGAAGGAAAAGCTGAAAGTCACGATCGAAGCGGCGAAGAAGAGAGGAGAAGCGCTTGACCACCTTCTTTTCTACGGACCTCCCGGGCTCGGCAAGACGACACTGGCGGGCATTATCGCCAACGAGATGGGTGTGAATTTCCGTGTGACCAGCGGGCCCGCGATCGAAAAGCCCGGTGAGATGGCAGCGATCCTTAATTCGCTGCAGACAGGGGATGTCCTGTTTGTCGACGAGATCCACCGTCTGGCCAGACAGGTGGAAGAGGTCCTCTATCCGGCGATGGAGGATTTCGCGATCGATATTCTGATCGGAAAAGGGGCGACATCGCGCTCAGTCCGGCTGAATCTTCCGCATTTCACTTTGATCGGCGCGACGACAAGAGCCGGAATGCTTACCGCGCCGCTTCGTGACCGGTTCGGTGTTCTTCAGAAGATGGAATTCTATACGACCGAAGAATTGACTGCGATCCTGAAGAGGTCGGCCAATGTACTGCGTGTCTCGCTTGACGACGAGGCGGCCGTACAGCTTGCGGCTCGTTCAAGGGGGACGCCGCGGCTCGCAAACAGGATGCTCAAGCGGGCCCGCGATTATGCGCAGGTTCGTTATGACGGCAATGTAACGGTCGATGTCGCGCGGCAGGCGCTCGACTTGCTCGATGTTGACAACAGGGGACTTGATGCAACGGACCGTCAGCTCCTGAAGACAATGATCACAGTCTTCGGAGGATCGCCGGTAGGTCTGGAGACACTTGCAGCCTCCCTGGGAGAGGATTCAGGCACCATCGAGGATGTCTATGAACCGTATCTCTTAAAGGAAGGCTACATTTCCCGTACGCCGCGCGGCCGGATCCCGACGCGCAAAGCATACGATCATATGGGATTGCCGGTTCCCGAAGAAGAAGCGTAAACCGGCTTATGATTCCTGATTATCCGAAGCCTCCTGCTCTGCAGAGGCTTCTTTTTTCAATGCTTCTCTGTGCTCGAATTCGATTTTTTCATCGAGGGTCTGCCAGGGTTTGTCACTGACATCCAAACGCGCTTTCGATGCGATCGATCCCATCTTGCCGCCGGCAGCCTTCGCTTTGGCAGCTTTTTCTTCCGCTTCGTCGCTGACCTGACGTCTTGCGATGTTGGCGATCATGCCGCCGGAACTGGCAGCGCTCTCATTGGCAGCCTTGATCAGAGCTTCCCGTTCTTCGGGAGTCAGTTTATGCTCTGCTTCATCCACATCCGCTTTGTTCGGTTCTCTCAGATTTTTAGCGAAATAGCGGCATTGCAGAAATGCGAACAGGCTGCACATCACCATCAGAATACCTCCGCCGACAGATGTATAGATCGCGCCTTCTTTGACAGCGTGCTCGAACATGGGCTTATAGATCGCAAGGTTGTACATCTTGAGATTTCTGACCCAGTATACGTTGGCGTAGATATAGATGAAGATGATCATGGCAGTCATCGTCAGTGTCAGCATCTGCGTTGTCCGCGTATAAGCTTTGACGTTTTCATGATTCATGACGATCGTCTTGCGGCGGCGCTGCAGCTGGTCACGGATCGTGGCTTCGCCGAAAACAACACCTTTATCGATCAGTGAATTGATATAGAGAACACGGGTTCTGGTCCGTTTTGTCCAGACCTTCAGGAAGATCAGGATCACGATCGTCGCAATGATCGTGGCTCTTCCGAGAGAAGGAGAGACGATCAGCAGGGGGAAGGTCATGAATCCAGGGACCCACCAAAACCAGTATTTATTAACATTCATCAGAACAACCTCCTTTTCAGACCATTATAAATTGCGGTCCGAGACTTCGTCAATAATCTTTGACATTTCGATATCCGGTCAGTAAGATAAAATAGAAGCACGGTGTACTTAATTTCAGAGAGGAACGCGACGATGAAAAGTGAATTTCACCCTAAGATCCAGGTCAGTATCGCGGGCGATGAAAGCTTTTTCGGACCCGGGCCGTACAGACTGCTGAGCTATATCGACGAGACAGGTTCTGTTAAGGAAGCATGCAACGACATGGGATTGTCATACAGTAAGGCGTGGAAGATACTGAACCGTATGGAAAAAGAGCTCAACGAACAAGTCGTCATCCGGGCACGCGGCGGAAAGATCGGCGGACATACAGAACTGACAGAGTTTGGCAAGGAGTATCTGAAGCTCTATAAAGAGTATAATGACCGTGTACAGCAGTTCGCCAAAGAAGAGATGGACAGGCTGTTTGCAGCATTGAAGAAGAAATGAGAGCGGGGTCAAAATGAATTTACTGATCAAAGGTGCCGGGGATCTTGCGTCGGGTATCGCCTGGAGACTCTATCAGGCCGGTTACCGGAACATCCTGATGACGGAGATTGCTGTTCCGACGACAGTGCGCAGAACCGTTGCGTTTTCGAGAGCTGTCTATGAAGGTCGTGCTCTTGTCGAGGAAGTTCCGGCAAGACTGATCGAAGATCAAACGGAGATCGATGGCGTGTGGGCATCCGGAGAAATCGCCTTGATCGCTGATGAGACAATGAAGTGTCTGTCATGGTATCAGGCCGATATTCTGATCGATGCAACGATTGCTAAGCGCGATACAGGCACAAGGATCGATGATGCAGATCTTGTCATCGGCGTCGGTCCGGGATTTACGACCGGAGAAAACTGTGATCTGGCGGTAGAAACTAAACGGGGGCATTATCTTGGCCGTCTGATCCACAACGGTTCTCCTGTACCGGATACCGGTATACCCGGTAATATCGGCGGCTATACAAAAGAACGGATCATCAGGGCAGGAGCGGACGGAACATGGGCCGGGCTGAGAAAGATCGGCGATCTGGTCAAAAAAGGAGATCCGCTCGGCAAAGTGATCGATCCGGCCACAGGGGAAGAGACTGTGACAAACGCGAATATCGACGGAGTCGTGCGCGGTATGCTGCAGGACGGTGTATCTGTATTCAAGGGAATGAAATCAGGAGATGTCGATCCGAGAGGAGAAGTATCATACTGTCAGACGATTTCGGACAAAGCTCTTGCGATCGCAGGAGGAGTCCTTGAGGCTGTCAGCGCCTATGCACAAATGTGAACGGGATAAGCGCAACAGGAGGAGAAAGGCTTAACGATCAAGAATGTCTGAGATTAACAATGTGAAAGATCGTATTGCGCGGTTCAGAGACTGGCTGCGCAGTGAACGGATGACAGCGGTGATTATCCCGATGTCCGATGCCCATGGATCGGAGTATGTCGGCGAGAGTGACCGCTGGATTTATTAT
>CACYEU010000045.1 GCA_902773445.1 uncultured Lachnospiraceae bacterium
ACCAGTCCGTATTCACTCTACAGTGAGTCTCTGGCTTCGTTCACGACCGGTGATATGTATGATCATCACGATGCAGACGGATTTATCACATTGTGGGGACTTCCACTTTATGTCCGCGCAATGCGCATGAATGAACTGAAGAAATCGAATAAGAAATAGTAATTAACAAAAACCAACAAACAATGCCATGACGGGGGACGCTTTCGCTGCGTCTTCTAAGCCCCCTGCATGGCATTGTTGTTGTCTGTAAAACTAGATTTCGAGGAGATTACGCACAGCCGAAGCATCATAGACGACCTGAGTCATCTTGTCGGCTTCAATACGATAGAGCGCATTCGCGGCGATATGCTCAGCGGTCTGCTCGAGATCTCGGATTCCTGACAAAGCCTGGTAAGCATCCATGATCTGATCAAGGGCATCATCAGTGATGATGATCTCATCGGCCCGCAGACCGATTCTGTCAAGAACACGCGGCATGACATAGTCCGTGAAGATCACGCGCTTTTCTTCTTCGGTATAATCGGGCAGCTCAATAACTGCAAAGCGGGAGAGCAGCGGAGCGCTGATCGCGCTTTTATCATTGGCTGTCGCGATCGTATAAATACCGGCAGTCGGAATCTTGCATTCAATGTAATTGTCGGTAAATCCCAGGTTGTCGAGCAGTGTCAGAAGCACATCGGCCGGGTTGCCGCTGCCTTTTCCTGCCGAAGCTTTGTCGAGTTCGTTGATGATGAACAGAAGGTTGCTGCTCTCAGCATTTGAAAAGGCTTCCATGATCAGTCCCGGTTTGGCGTTGGCATAGATGCGGGCGCTGCCTGTCAGCTGCTCCGGATCATTGATCGAACTCATCTCAAGCGTGCACCATGACATTTTAAGGATCCGCGCGACAGCATAGGCCAGCTGTGTCTTTCCTGTACCTGCAGGACCGATCAGAAGGATGCCGTAAGCCGGAAGTGTATGGGTGCGGTTGATCTGAATGATCGTCTCGATAATGCGCTGTTTGACACTGTCAAGACCGTAGAGTTCCTCATCGAGGATCTGCTTTGCCATGACAGGGTCGATCGGCTCAAAGTCAGTGTCCTTCCACTGAATATTCAGCATGATCGATAACGCGCGCTGCGCATGACGGCGCTCTTCAGGTGTCACTTCGGAGGATTTGGCAACAGCCAGATTGCGGCGCGCCCAGAGCCTGATATTGTCGGGCAGAGTACTGCCTGCGCAATTGATGTAATCAGTGATGCTCTG
Organism: uncultured Lachnospiraceae bacterium; assembly: GCA_902773445.1. Taxonomy (GTDB): domain Bacteria; phylum Bacillota; class Clostridia; order Lachnospirales; family Lachnospiraceae; genus RUG842. The sequence continues at coordinate 1,246 of CACYEU010000045.1, forward strand.
GATGCTTGTCAATTTCATATCATCGGCATCATCGATATCATCAGGATCAGCCGCGGCTGTTTCCGACGGAGCGTCGCTGGCAAGCAGACGTGTGATCATAAACTGCAGAAAACCGTTCTCACCGGACAGTTTTGTGCCGCGCACCGCGATGCCGGTTTCTTCGATTCTGATAACGCAATAGCCTTCGTCTGTCGTCTCGCCGGTCAGCCTGACCATGATATGATTCTCGCCGAGCCATTTGACGAGATTCTCAAAGCGCGCGTCGATTTTTAATATATCGTGCTGTGCATCCTTGGGCTCGGCATCACAGATAAATGCCGTGCCGGCAGTCGGACTCAAGAACCTCCCGGCTGTATGACGCGAAAGGGTGCTGTCGCTGTCTTCAAGAATCATGATCGGATTCGAAACATCAGCGGCATGTGAATCGGTATAGACCAGAGAATACGTCTTTTCCTCGACTGCAGTTGTCTTTTCTTCAGCACTGAAATCAAATACGGGCATCGGTATTTCCTCCTGAATTCATTTCATAATATTATAGACGAAGTGTCGAAAAGTGTCGAGGGAATGCGGTTGCAATTTAAAAGAAAGCTATTGTAGAATAAAGGCACATGGACGCGCGCCGGCAAGTGGTGTCAATCATCATGAACTGCAGAATTCAGCAGCTGCCGGTGTTGATCATCTGTATATGCCTGCTTTTGGGCGGATGCGGCGACGATGCCAAGACGCTCGACCTGACCGGTCAGACGGATTCGGATACCGTACGCATGACCGATCTGCCGGATGATAAGAGCGATCAGAAATCTGAACCGGATCATGCAGATGAGAATACATCGGCATTTGTCTATGTATGCGGGCAGGTCTTAAAACCGGGAGTTTATGAGCTGACCGGTGAGAGCAGAGTGTGTGACGCAATCGAAGCCGCTGGAGGCCCAACAAAAGATGCGGATGCACAGCTGATCAATCAGGCCGCGCAGATCACGGACGGCATGAGGATCTATGTTCCCTCCAAAGAGGAAACGGCATCTGTCGACCGCTTGGCGGGAAGCCCTGCAGAACCGTCAGCCGGGACTGATATCGGTGTATCGGGATCTGAAGGGGCCGGAAAGGTCAATATCAACACAGCCTCGAAAGAAGAACTGATGACTCTCGCAGGAATCGGTGAAAGCAAAGCGTCGAGTATCATTGAATACCGCGAGCAGCACGGCAGTTTTTCGAGCATCGAAGATATTATGAATATACGCGGAATCAAAGAGGGCGTTTTTGAAAAGATCAAAGATCAGATCACAGTCTGATCATGCAGTGGCAGACAGGAGAGACTATGGCTAAGAGGATATTGGTAGTCGATGATGAGCAGTTGATCGTCAAGGGAATCAGTTTTTCCCTGAAACAGGACGGTATGGAAGTCGATACGGCGTATGACGGTGAGGAAGCGCTTGAGAAAGCGACTAATAATCAATACGACCTGATCATGCTCGATGTGATGCTGCCCGGTCTTTCAGGACTTGAAGTCTGCCAGCAGATCCGGGAATTTTCAAAGGTGCCGATCATGATGCTGACCGCCAAGGGCGATGACATGGATAAGATCATGGGGCTTGAGTACGGCGCTGACGACTATGTGACAAAACCTTTCAATATCCTTGAGATCAAGGCCAGGATCAAAGCAATTCTCCGCCGTACATCCGGTCAGGAAAGCAGTTCGAAGCCAAAGCGGGATG
>CACYEU010000046.1 GCA_902773445.1 uncultured Lachnospiraceae bacterium
ATCGGGGATCACAGCCGACCGGGACAGGATGCGGCACAATCTGCACAATTCGCTGATGCTCGTGACCGCGCTGAATCCTTACATCGGGTATGAGAATGCAGCCAAAACGGCAAAACTTGCTTTTCAGGAGAATATTTCCCTCAAGGAAGCCTGCCTGAAGCTGGGATTCCTGACGGAGGAGAGATTTGATGAGGTATTCCGTCCGGAGCAGATGGCATGATATGAGCATTTTTCATGTTTGGATACATTTTAATACTTTCTTTATTGAAGAAAATGTGCTAAAAGAGTAGTAACATTTCATGTGCACATGGAGTTATTTGTGTGCATATGATTTTAAGTAACTCAAAAATCAAATAGGGTTAAGGAGAAGGTTATGGCTTATTTATCAGTTGTTGCGGCTATCTGCGCACTCGTTTTCGCGTTCGCGATGGCATCTTACGTAACAAAGCAGACTGAGGGATCAGCAAGAATGGCCGAGCTCGCTTCCGCTATTCACGGAGGAGCGAAATCATTCCTTTTCGCGGAGTACCGCGTTCTGGTCATCTTCATTGCAGTTCTGTTTATTCTTATTGGTATCGGTATCAGCTGGATCACGGCAGTCTGCTTTGTATTGGGCGCCTGCTTCTCGATCGCGGCAGGATATATCGGTATGGACGTTGCCACCAAGGCAAATGTCAGAACAGCCAATGCCGCTAAAGAAGGCGGCATGACAAAAGCTCTGACGGTTGCGTTCAGAGGCGGCTCCGTTATGGGTATGTGCGTAGCAGGTCTCGGACTTCTCGGCACATCTATCGTTTACATTGCTACCGGGGATCCGAACGTTATGATGGGATTCTCACTCGGCGCATCTTCCATCGCTCTGTTTGCCCGTGTCGGCGGCGGTATCTATACCAAGGCTGCTGACGTCGGAGCTGACCTGGTCGGTAAGGTCGAAGCAGGCATCCCGGAGGATGATCCGCGTAACCCGGCGGTTATCGCCGATAACGTCGGTGACAACGTCGGTGACGTTGCAGGTATGGGCGCTGACCTTTTCGAGTCTTATGTAGGCGCTGTCGTTTCTGCAGTTACCCTGGGCGTGGTCCTGGCAAACAGCGGCGCTGAAGGCGTCAGCCAGGCGGCACTGTTCCCGTTTGTTCTTGCAGGCTGCGGCATCATCGCATCCATCATCGGTTCCATGTTCGTCAAGGGCGGCGAGAATACAAACCCGGCCAAGGCCCTGAATACAGGTTCCTATTTCGCGGCAGCAGTCGTTGTTGTGGCATCCATCGTTCTGTCGATCACCATGATGGGCAATGTCAAATACGCAGTCGCAATTATCGCAGGTCTTCTTGTAGGCCTTGCAATCGGTAAGATCACTGAGATTTACACTTCCGGCGATTACAGCTCCGTAAAAGAAATCGCGGAATCCGCACAGACAGGTTCCGCTACGACTGTCATTACCGGTGTTTCAGTTGGTATGCTTTCCACAGCGCTTCCGATCCTCTTCGTTGCAGTCGGTATCTTTATCGCATATGCATGCGCAGGCGTATACGGCATTGCTCTTGCTGCAGTCGGTATGCTTTCCACAACCGGTATCACAGTCGCAGTCGATGCTTACGGCCCGATCGCTGATAATGCCGGCGGTATTGCAGAGATGAGCCACCTGGAAGAGAGCGTCCGTGAGATCACAGACTCCCTGGATGCAGTCGGAAATACGACCGCAGCTATGGGTAAGGGATTCGCAATCGGTTCCGCTGCCCTGACAGCACTTGCTCTCTTTGTTTCTTACGCAGAAGTCGTAGGAATCAAGGAAATCAACATCATGGATCCGCTTGTCATCATCGGTATCTTCATCGGCGGCATGCTTCCGTTCGTTTTCTCCGCATGGACCATGTCTTCTGTTTCCAGAGCAGCGCACAGCATGATCGAGGAAGTCAGACGTCAGTTCAGAGAGATCCCGGGCATCATGGAAGAGAAAGCAAAGCCGGACTACAATACCTGCGTTGACATTTCCACCAAGGCAGCCCTCAGAGAAATGATCCGTCCGGGCGTTATGGCAGTTATCGCGCCGATCGCTATGGGTCTTCTTCTCGGCAAGGAAGCTCTCGGCGGACTTCTTGCAGGCGCACTGGTTACCGGTGTCCTGATGGCGATCTTCCTTTCCAACGCCGGCGGCGCATGGGATAATGCCAAGAAGTACATCGAGAACGGTCACTTCGGCGGCAAGGGTTCAGAGTCCCACAAGGCAGCTGTCGTAGGCGACACAGTCGGTGATCCGTTCAAGGATACTTCAGGACCGTCCATCAACATCCTGATCAAGCTGATGACAGTTATTTCCCTCGTATTTGCACCGCTGATCGCGCAGTACGGCGGAATCCTTGCAAATGTCATTCCGAAATAAATCATGAATCCGGTTTTGACCGGACGATCAGAAAAATCACTTTGGCCGCGCAGACAAAACTGCGCGGCCTTTTCACGGAAACCGAAGAAAGACAGG
>CACYEU010000047.1 GCA_902773445.1 uncultured Lachnospiraceae bacterium
ACTGGTTATACTCTATCACAGCAGTTGCTCTTGATGCAAAATATGCGTTTTTCGGATTTTACAGCATCAATTTGGCTGTTATTCCCGGAATACAAATAAAATACAGCACCTTTTGCCTGAAAAGGTGCTGTAAAAAAGCCCATTCTGTAATTCTGCAGCAGTTTCTGTGCTGTGATTTCTAAAAATACCCAATCTTACAGCACATTCGCAATCTGCCCTCCGGCCCTGTTACAGTGCGCTGACTGCCTCGCCGCCTTTCGGCTTCGCGGAAGCATTTAATACATCCTGCGCAGTCAGAACACCGGTCTTGTCAAGGACATCCGCGACGGTCTCAACTGTTTCGATCTTAAGCTTCTCTTTGACTTCTTCGGGCACATCGCGCAGATCTTCTTCGTTTTCCTTCGGGATCAGGACATGCTTGATCCCGGAGCGGACCGCCGCCATCAGTTTCTCGGGCAGGCCGCCGATCGGAGTCACGGCTCCGCGCAGCGACACCTCGCCGGTCATCGCAATTTCCGGAGATACAGCGCGGTCCTGCAGCAGTGACGCCAGCGCTGTCGTCAGTGTCACACCTGCGCTCGGTCCGTCTTTCGGCACGGCTCCGGCAGGCACATGGATATGCAGGTCCGCATTTTTAAACTGATCGGCTTTTTCCGGGAACAGCGACTTGACCAGACTGATCGCGATCTGTGCCGACTCTTTCATCACATCGCCGAGCTGTCCGGTGATCGTGACTTTGCCGCTTCCCTTCGTCATCATTGTCTCGATGAACAGGATCTCTCCTCCCGTCTGAGTCCAAGCGAGTCCGGTTACGATACCCGGTCTCTTTTTCTTCAGAATATGCTCGTGCACGATCGGCTTATCATCGAGATAATCACGCAGTTCCTCCGGCTTGACGGTCAGGATCTCATCGCGTCCGCCCGCGATCTCGACCGCCGCCTTGCGGCAGAGAGTCTCAAGCCGCTTCTTGAGTCCGCGCACACCGCCTTCCATCGTGAAATCGGTGATGATCTTCCGGATCGCTTCGTCTTCAACATGAAGGTCTTTTTCGGTAATGCCGGTTGCATCCATGACTTTCGGAAGCAGATGGCGTGTCGCGATCTGGAATTTCTCAAGTTCCGAATACCCCGTAAACCGGATCACTTCCATACGGTTTAAGAGCGGCTCCGGGATCGTGTCGATCGAATTGGCCGTGCAGATGAACATCACATCCGACAGATCGTACGGTACGTTCATATAGTGGTCGGTAAATGTATCGTTCTGCTCAGGGTCAAGCACCTCGAGCAGCGCCGAAGCCGGATCGCCGTTGTAGGACGCGTAGAGCTTATCGACCTCATCGAGCACCATGACCGGATTGGTCGCTCCGACCTTGTTGATGCTGTTCATGATCCGGCCTGCCATCGCGCCGATATAAGTCCTTCTGTGGCCCCTGATATCAGCCTCATCGCGGGCGCCGCCCAGAGAGACGCGCACATATTTGCGTTCAAGCGCCTTCGCAATGCTTTGGCAGATACTGGTCTTTCCGGTGCCGGGCGCGCCGACGAACAGCAGGATCGAGCCCGACTGTTTCTTCTGAAGGTTCATGACCGCGATCTGCTCAAGGATACGGTCCTTGACTTTCTTAAGGCCGTAGTGGTCTTCCTCCAGGACTTCCTTTGCTGTCTTAAGATCGATCTCTTTGGCCGGCTCTTTCTTCCACGGAAGAGATGTCAGGAAGTCGAGATAGTCATAGAGCATGCCGGTCTCGGCCGTCGCCTGCGGTTCCTGCTTGAGGCGGGCGACGATCTTCTCCGCCTCGGCTCTGGCCTCGTCATTCATACCTGATTCTTTGATCTTCTTTTCGAACTGATGAAGTTCAGAGACATTCTCCGGATCGAGCTTATCCATTTCGTCCTGCAGATACTGCATCTGTTTCTGGATCGCGTTTTTCCGGTAGATCTTCTGGTAATCCTCTTCCTGCTTGTTCTGCGCTTCGCCCGAAAGCTGCGCGATCTCGAGATACTCGTAGATCATCTTCTCAAGCATATCAGTACGTTTTTTCTGTGAATCCTCCGCCAGAACAGCGTACTTCTCCTCGTTCGAGTTCGGAAGCCAGGTCGAGATCATCGATCCGATCTCGCCGATCGAATTCCACTGCGACATATAGTTCTGCAGCATTGCTCCCCACTGGAAATGCGCGAGAAATGTCGTCAGTTTCTCCTTCAGCTTCGTCAGTTTCAGAAGCTCCTCTTCCTCATTCATATCCTGAATATCAGAGCGGCGCGAGACATTTAACTCGATATGATAGGGACGGATCACCTGAACGCTTTCAATATTGATCCGCTCACCCGATGTGATCATGATAAATTCACTGTTGCTGATATCGGAAACTGTTCCGGTCATTCCGATCGGATAAAAGCTGTCGTCGGTGAGTTCCTCCCAGCCCTGCTTTTTCTTCTCGGCCAGCAAAATGATCTTTTCCCCCTGCACAGCATCTTTTCCGGCAAGCATCCGGTAGAGTTCTCTCTGCAGATAGATCGTTGTATTCGGTACAAGAATCCGATTGTAAACCGGTAATACTGTCATTGATAATCCCCTTTCGAATTCTGAATTGTTAGCACTTATCGCTATTGAGTGCTAATTCCAATGAAAGTATACCATGCGGTCTGCCGAAATGCAACCCCCGCGGGTAAATGACATTTTATTGATACTGCCAGTAGATCGTTACCTTGTCCAGATCTTTGTCTTCCTGGTAGTAATTGGATACAGTTGTGAGTCCGTACTGATTCAGCAAATGATTGGCTGCCTGCTCCAGCAGTCTGCCGGTCAGATCTCCGACAGCCTGATCGTAGAGCGAATCGTCGGTGAACTTGAAGACCGACAGCTTTTTGCCGGCGGAAACATCGCCAAGCATGACCTGCAGGCACTTGTCCGGATCATATGAATCATAGAGCATTCCATTCATCCGGTAGTATTCAAGATCAACAGACGCACAGGCGGGAACTTTCAGTCCCTGATCATAGGTATGGGTCTTTTTGATCTCACTGTCACTGCAGCACAGATAGTCGTAGCCGATCACTCTCATACCTTCCGGAAGCGGTTCTGATCCTTCGCTGTAAACCGGGTCACCCCAGGTCACA
>CACYEU010000048.1 GCA_902773445.1 uncultured Lachnospiraceae bacterium
AATTTGTAGATCGACTGATCATCATCGCCGACGACACAGATGTTCTTTCTGTCTCCGGCAAGCGCTTTTACCAGCCTGAACTGGACCTGATTGGTATCCTGGTACTCATCGACCATCAGATAGTGAAAACGATTCTGATACTCGGCAAGGACATCCGGACAGGACTCGAACAGGTCAAGTGTCTTTAACAGCAGATCATCGAAATCAAGCGCATTATTTGCCTGCAGTGCCTCATCATAGCGTCTGTATATCCTTGCGATCACCTCATCGCGGTATGTATCAAGCACCATATCATTAAGGTCATCCGGAGTGATCATCTGATTCTTGTATGACGATACAGCCGCAAGAACCGCGCGTTCGCGATACATCTTGGTGTCGAGATCCATTCCGCGGATCACGTCGCGCATCAGAGTCTTCTGGTCATCTGTATCATAGATCGAGAAGGAACGGTCATAGCCGATCCTGTCAATGTGAATACGCAGGATCCTTACGCAAAGGGCATGAAAAGTACTGACCCAGATGCCGGAAGCAGCAGGACCGATCATTGAATCGACACGCGAGCGCATCTCTCCTGCCGCCTTATTGGTAAACGTGATCGCGAGAATATTCCATGGAGCCACACCGAGGCTGTCGATCAGATAAGCCATACGGTATGTTAACACCCTGGTCTTTCCTGATCCTGCACCGGCAAGGATCAATAATGGTCCTTCCGTACACCGGACCGCTTCTGCCTGGCTTTGATTCAACTGTTCAAATATCGATGTCACTGTATTACTCCATATCGGCTGTTCTCTGTCTGTACAGTTTTCGTGTCATAAATATTGATGCGGTTGTCGAAGCGATATCCGCAGCAGGAAATGCTGCCCAGACAAAGTTTTCTCCGTTAGGCAGTTTTGACAGCAGATACCCGAGCGGAAGCACAACAATCAGCAGACGGATGATTGAAAAGATCAGAGAATACACTCCGTTGCCCATCCCCTGACAGGCCCCCGAAAGTACGATGCCGCCCGAAGCAAATATATAGCCGCAGGATGTGATCCTGAGTGCAAGAACACTGAGTCTCTCCGCTTCGGCAGAAAGCGTGAATATTGAAACGATCGCCGGAGCGAACAACTGAATGATCAGAACGCCGACAGCCATAATCGCACCGACATAGATCATCCCGTATTTGATCGTTTCTTTGATCCGGTTTTTGTTCTTTGCACCATAATTGAATGAAATCGTCGGCGTTACTCCGTTCATCATTCCGAATGCCGGCATGAAGATAAAGCTCTGCAGCTTAAAGAGTACTCCAAATGCGGTGACGGCCGCTTCTGAGATCGATCCAAGGATCAGATTCATTCCGTATGACATCACTGAGGACAAACCCTGCATAACGATTGCGGGAAATCCGACTTTATAAATGCGTCTGATAACTGTCAGATCCGGGCGCAGATAGCGGATCCCATGGTCGATCTGTCTCGAATCGCGGAAGTAGAATGAGGCAGTAAGTATATACGAAACGATCTGTCCGATGACAGTCGCATAAGCCGCTCCGATGACGCCGAGCGTCGGAAACGGGCCGATACCGTAGATCAGCATCGGATCGAGGACGATATTGGTCATAGCGCCGAGCAGCTGTCCGGTCATCGCCAGCTTCGAGTGTCCCATGGCCAAGACCTTTTTCTCGAGGTCCATAAATCCCAGGCTTCCGAATGCGAGTATCGTCACAATACTCAGATACTCAGAGCCCAGCTCGATCACGACCGGATCACTTGTCTGACTTCTGATAAACGCATGCGCGCCAAAGATACCGAACAACAGCATGATCAGAACATAGACAGATGTGATCAACAATGAGTTTCCGGCTGTCTTGTTCGCCATTTTGCGGTCTTTACGGCCAAAATACATCGCAAGCGCTGACGAAGTGCCGACGCCGGTGCCGACACCAAGACAGATGACCAGCATCTGGATCGGGAAGGCCAGTGTCAGCGCATTGATCGCCTTATCGCCCATATTAATGACATCAGCCGTGTCGGGAATTCTGGACACAAAAAAAGTATCGACGATGTTGTAAAGCGCCTGACCGAACATTGAGAGCATCATCGGTGCTCCCATATTGATCAGAAGCTTTCTGATCGGCATTGTTTCCAGTTTGTTGGATTTTGTTATTTCGCTCATTTAAATTACTATCTAAAATCTATACAAAAACACTTTTATATGTTAAAATATCACTGCTACACAGTGATAAAGTGTTAAACACATTTGAGAGGTGCAACATGAGTAAACGTGACCAGCTTGAAAACCAATCAATGAACGACCTGTTTGACGCAGTTCTCTCATTGCAGGACCGCGATGAATGCCGTGCTTTTCTTGAAGATGTCTGCACTGTCGGGGAATTGCTGTCGATCTGCCAGCGCTACCAGGTCGCTCTGATGCTGCGCGACGGGAAGACATACTCAGAGATTGCCGGAGTTACACACGCGTCGACCGCTACGATCAGCCGCGTGAACCGCACTCTCAATTACGGTAATGACGGATACGATCTCGTCATAGAAAGACACAACAATTCATGACTTGGCACGTCTGAGCAGATGCAGTCTGCGTCCGACTTTGATACTGCCCTTCTTCGGTCTGATCGCTGAAAGGCCCTTTCTGATAATCAGCATCAATTCTCTTGATGTGACACGTTTGACAACGCATTGCCCGATATCTTCAGGAATAACAGCCGTATACCTGGATGTCGGGCTTGTCTTAAACATCGCTGCGTTAACGATCTCTCTCTCAGGCCAGTCAAGGGTCGTCATCAATCCGTACTTGTCAAGAAGCACCTTGATCTTATCGCCTGTCTTCGAATTGCCGGTCCCGTATGCCATGACCAGCATTCCAAGCCCGAGTGCCTCACCGTGATCGATCGCATTGTCAGTCGCAATTTCAATTGCCTGTCCGACAAGCAATCCAAGATCGAGCACACCTCTCTGCGATGACTTCGGATTCTCAGCAAGAATACCCACTTTGATTTCAGCACATTTACCGATAATATACTCGAGATCATTCATGTCAGTCCGGCCGACATGATTCTTGAGTTTCGCGTAGAGATCACTCTTTTCAATGACAGCGTATTTGATGATCTCTCCGATTCCGTTTTTAATCTCCTGGTCCGGAAGCGATGCCAGCAGATCAAGATCGGCAACAACAAGGCTCGGGTCGTGACAAACACCTGCCATCGACTTTCCTTCAGGAATATTGATATCGGCATTTCCGCCGATCGCTGCATCGAGCATTGCGACCAGTGTTGTCGGGACATGAATGACTTTGACACCGCGCAGATAAAGAGCTGCTGTCAGTGTAACTACATCCGCGATCAAACCGCCGCCGAGCGCCAGGATCACATCGTTTCTGGAAATACTCTGCTGAGCAAGCATGCGAAGCAGAGATTCGACCAGTTCGAGATTCTTGCTGCTTTCATCGACCATAAACGGAATCGATTTGACTTCGATTCCGAAATCTTCGATCGCAGTACAAACAGCGTCTCCATACAACGGATCAACATACATATCGCTCAGAATGACAACACTGTGGTCTTCGACGATCGGCGCAATCAGTTTGCCGATCTCGCCGATCAGAGCCGGACCGATCCAGATCTGATACGGAGGATCTGTTTTAACTTCGATGCATTTCACAGGTGAAACCTCCTCATGATGACTTATTCACCCACATGGAAACAGACAATACATTGCGGTGTGGCGGCAGTGTATTGTCTGTAACATGTGCATTAACTCAATTACCTGTGCTGAATGATAATTTATAATTTCTTAACATTAACAGCCTGTGGTCCTTTAGCACCCTCAGCGATCTCGAATTCGACTTCCTGTCCCTCGTCGAGTGACTTGAAACCTTCGGAATCAATTCCTGAGTAATGGACAAAGACGTCATTCCCTGCTTCATCAGAGATGAATCCGTATCCCTTCTGGTTATTGAACCATTTCACCGTGCCTTTCATGTGACTACCTCCATAAACTGACAAATTTGGTATAGAATAATCGATTATTCTATTCGATATGTCATTCTATCATTATGGCAGGTTTACGTCAACCAGTTTTCGTAAAGCTTCGTATCTTACGATCAGATTTTATTGTCAGATCCGAGCACGTTGATAATCTTGCGTTTAACCATCTCCTTAACCGCTGCACGAGCCGGTTTCAGATACTGGCGCGGATCGAAATGATCCGGATGCTCTGCAAAGTGCTCGCGGATGTGCGCTGTC
>CACYEU010000049.1 GCA_902773445.1 uncultured Lachnospiraceae bacterium
AAAAGAAAAGACAACCGCAAAGACTGAAGACAGAGCGTCAGCAGCCGCTCAGAGACGCGGTGCCGGCAATACGCCGGGCAAACGGGAAATCGAAGAGAAGATCAAAGAGATCATCATGGAGAATGACGACCTGGGCAAGCAGACTGATCTCGGGCAGATCGGCAATGAGCTCCAGAGGATCTACAAGAATTTCGATGTTCGCTACTACAATGCTAAAGGCGGAAAACAGTACAAGTATCTGAAAGAATTCGTCGGTGACTTCAGATCATTGGAGATCAAAGGAGGAAAGGGTCAGGGGGTCTACGTAAGCATTCGTTCATGAATGCGGAACCGCATGTCAGAAACGACCCGTCCTGACCTTGAATAATTCAGAAAATACAGGGACTGCTGCACCGGAAACAGTGCGGCAGTCCTTTGACAATTTGTTACAAAAGTGTTATAATAATTCAACTACGAAACTAACTGTCATAACAGAGTCATTCGCAGGGGGGAGTTAACATGTTGATAAGGGTCCGAAAGACCGTTATTTTGTTTTGCGTGGTATTGGTGTCGGCACTTCTGGCCGGTACCGTTCTCTATGCCGATGAGCCGGATGATCTCTCCGGTGTTCAGGGCGAATCACAGGTATATGATCTGAATGATGACGGCGAACCGGTCGTCTGTGACGAAGCCGGTTTTGAAGTGTCGGACACAGACGGGGCCGGCAGTCAGGCTGTTGACAGTGAAGATCTCGTGACCGCTGATGCGACACCTGCGATCACCATAAAGAAGATTAAGGCCGATCAGGAATATGAGATCAGACTGACCGGCGTCACCACTTCGTATACTTCAGTCCTGTTCTACATTTGGAGCGATTTCAACGGACAGGACGATCTGATCGGGAATAAGGCTGCCAAGCAGACTGACGGTTCTTATAAGTTCGTGATGAAGATCGCCGATTACAAGCACATCGGTTTATTCCACGTTCACACCTATGGTGTTGACTCCGCCAACAAAAAGACATTTATCAAGGCGAAGGATTTTGAGACGACCTATCCGAAAGGCGGCAAGGTCAGCATTTCAAAGTCCAATTACTCAAAGGGAACCTTTACGGTGACCGTTGACTCGATGGTCAATCCCGGATCCGCGAAAAAGATCACGGCGAAAGTGTGGAGCAAATCCGACAAGAGCGACGCGAAGACATTTACCCTGACAAAGCAGAGTGACGGAACATGGGGCGTCAATATCTCCCTTGCGTCATTCGGGATGAATGACGGCGTCTATCAGGCTGAAGTGACATCGACTGACAAACTCGGTGATAAGAGGACAGTCGGCAAAACATCGGTCAATATGAAATCCGTCCACAAGGTGACGTTTAAATCGCTGGGTCATGACGGACTGATCAAAGCCACGATCTCCGGCCTGAAATATCCGGGCGGCATCAACAAAGTTTACCTGCCGACATGGAGCCTCACAAAGGGTCAGGATGATATCTATTGGTATCTTCCGTCAAAAGATTCCTCCGGCAACTGGACTGTCACGATCAAACTGGCCAATCACAAGCATCTCGGAAAATACCAGAGTGTGCTTTATATCAGGGATTCCAAAGACAAACTCCGAAGCCTTGAAAAAGCAACGTTTTCCTACTTGGTACCTGAAGGCGGCACAACCTCGGTATCGGGCGTCAACCGAACTGCAGGGACATTCGATGTCAAAGTCAGCGGCATTAAAAACGCGGCGCTGGTCAAGAATGTCCGTGTCCCGGTATGGTGCAAGAAAGATCAAAGCGATATCAAGTGGTATACGGCTGCGCGTCAGTCTGACGGGAGCTATAAGGCTTCCGTCAACATCAAAGATCACAAGTACAGCACCGGAACCTATCAAGTCCACAGCTATGCAACTGATATCAAAGGTGATCTCAGAATGCTGTCCAAGTCGACCTGCGCAATGACCGGTTCAGCAAGTTCATTTGCGGTCAAGGGTGTTTCCGGCAAACCGGCGTCCAGACTGATCACAGTCGGAGGTGTCGTTGTACCGGGCGGTGTCAAATCAGTGCAGATCGCGGTCTGGTCAGTGAATGACGGACAGGATGACCTCAAATGGTATCAGGCGCCGCTTCAAAGCGGACAGTATGCCGCGACGGTCGATCTGCTCGGGCACAAGAGTACAGGCACGTTCAACGCCCATGTCTACGGCAAGACAATGGGAGGGGGGCTGTGCATCCTCGCGAGAAAGACATTCAGCGTGAGCGGAAGCGCCACAGGTAAAGTGACCGCATCAAGTGTGGACGGGACCAAAGGAACGTTTGTCGTAACAGGAAGTTCACTGTCATCCGGACAGAAGATCTCAGCGGTCTATTACGATGTCTATTCGCAGGCCGACAGATCGGATCGTTATCAGTATGCGGGAACATTGACAGACGGCGCGTACAAGGCGACAGTCAATGTCAAGAACCACAAGTATCATTTCGGCACCTATACAGTCGAGCTGCTGGCACAGCTTGAGAACGGCGCATGTGTTCCGGCCGGTAAGACGACCTGCAAGATCACGGCGAGCAAGTATATTTATGTGACAAGGATCAGTGATTCACAGGTCAAAGTAACGCTGGTCGATCCCTCCTATTCCAACACGAGCTCAGTGTTGTTCCCGACATGGAGCAGCACCGGCGGTCAGGATGATCTGATCTGGTATAACGGATCCAAGAATTCCGACGGAACATGGAGTGCGGTGATCTCCGGAATCAATCATCTGCATGCCGGAACATTTAATACACATGTATATGCCAAAGATTCCGCGGCAAACACTACAAAGCTGGGTCAGAAAACATATACGCTGACATTCTCGACCGGGTTTACCGGCAGACGTCTCGGCGTTGATGTCAGCCATTGGAACGACAGGATCGACTGGACAAAAGTCAAGAACGCCGGCATCAAATATGCGATCATCCGATGCGGATACGGCAGGAATTCAAAAGATCAGGACGACCGCGAATGGGCGCGCAATGTCGCTGAGTGCGAGCGGCTCGGCATACCGTACGGAGCCTATATTTATTCGCACGCCAAGACGGAAGCCGAAGCACTCGACGAGGCAAAGCACTGTCTGCGTCTTCTTAAAGGACACTATCCGAAGTATCCGGTCTATCTGGATCTCGAAGATCCGAACGATACAGCGCCGCTGTCAAATGCGATGCTCGCAAAGATCTCGAAAAAGTTCTGTGATACGATCAAGGCGAACGGATACAAGGCCGGCGTCTATTCCAGCACAAGCTGGTGGGAGACCAAGCTGACAGGCAATGTCTATAACAGCTATTCAAAGTGGGTCGCCCAGTGGGCGTCGAGATGCTACTATACCGGCAAATATGATATGTGGCAGTTCACTTCGACCGGAAAAGTTAACGGCATCAGCGGTGATGTTGATTTGAACTATGCCTACTGATAACGGGAGAAGACATGCGCAGAAAGATCGCCATCGTTTTACTTGTTGTCTTTTTTCTGCTGGCCGGTGTTTTGTTTGTCAACCGCATGGTCAACCGGCATGACGGAAAAGACCGCGGTCATCTGAAGATCAAGGGGACCGAACCGGAGTTTTCCGTACAGCTTCTGTCGGTCAACGAATACTCCAGGCCCGGAATCGAAGTCGATCATATCGACGGTATTGTGATTCACTATACTGCGAATCCGGGAGCCGGAGCACAGGCGAACAGAGATTACTTTGAGCAGCTGAAAAACAGCAAGACGACCAAGGCGAGCAGCAATTTTATCGTTGGCCTTGACGGCGAGATCATTCAGTGCATCCCGACCTGGGAGATCGCTTACGCGTCAAATAACCGGAACGGCGATACGGTTTCGATCGAATGCTGTCATCCTGATGAATCCGGTTATTTTACTGAAGAAACTTACCGTTCACTCGTTCAGCTGACAGGCTGGCTCTGTCTGAAATACGATTTATCGGCAAAAAATGTGATCCGGCATTATGATGTCACCGGCAAAAACTGTCCCAAGTATTTTGTTGAGCATGAGGATGCATGGAACGCATTTATCAGTGATGTGGATTATGCCGTCAAACATCATTAGATCATAACGGGCGATATATGAAAGGCTGAAAATGTTTCATCGATTCTATCCTGACCGTTTGGTAAAAAGCACATATCAGATCGATTTCAAGAAGCTCTATGACGAAGGATTTCGCGGGATCATTTTTGATATCGATAATACACTTGTGCCGCACGGAGCGCCTGCCGATGAGCGCGCTGAAAAGCTGTTCAAAGAACTGCGCGAGATCGGCTTTGAAAGCGTTCTGCTGTCGAACAATGACCACGACCGCGTTGATTTGTTCAACAAGAACATCCGTACAAAGGTTCTGTGCAACGCCCACAAACCGTTGGCCTCCGGTTACCGTCAGGCCATGAATCTGATGGGGACTGACGAAAAGAATACGGTCGTCATCGGGGATCAATTATTCACAGATATGTGGGGAGCTCACAAGGCAGGTCTTTACAGGATCCTCGTCATGCCGATCCATCCGAAAGAGGAGATTCAGATCGTTCTGAAACGACGTCTCGAAAAAATCGTCCTTTTCTTCTTCAGGCGTCATCAAAAAAAGGCATAGGTTCACAACACAAAAAGCTTTTCTTGTGGTAAAATCAACCTATGAGCAATACAATTCACAACAATGAACAGCAAAGTCAGGCGCAGCAGTACCGTGTAACCGGTATGAGCTGCGCCGCTTGTCAGGCGCGGGTCGAAAAAGCAGTCGGCGCGCTTCCCGGTGTTGAAGAAGTGTCAGTCAGCCTGCTCACCAATTCGATGCGTGTGACAGGGTCTCAGATGCCGTCAGAAGTCATTAAAGCTGTCGAAAAGGCCGGTTACGGCGCAAGTGTCAAAGGAGCAGGAACAGATGGCGTTCCGGCATCGGCTTTTTCCGATGAGGAAGACTCCCTGAAAGACACTGAGACTCCGAAACTGAAGCGCAGATTGATCCTGTCTGCGTTCTTTTTAGTCGTCCTCATGTATATCACAATGGGGCACAATATGCTCAGTTGGCCGCTTCCGCACTATTTTGAGCACAATCATCTCGGGCTCACTCTGACGCAGATGCTGTTGGCTCTGATCGTAATGGTTATCAACAGGAAATTCTTCACAAGCGGTTTCTCTTCACTGATCCACAGAGCGCCGAATATGGATACACTCGTTGCGCTCGGCTCCTCGGTTTCTTTCGGCTGGAGCCTTTTCGTCTTTTATAAAATGTGCGGCATGATAACGGCCGGAGCGGATAACATGTCACTGATGGAGCTGTATCACAATCAGCTTTATTTCGAATCGGCCGCCATGATCCCTGCACTGATCACAGTCGGGAAGATGCTTGAAGCAAAATCAAAAGGACGCACGACCAATGCACTCAGATCACTGATCAGAATGGCGCCGAAGACGGCTGTCATTGTCCGGGGTGACCGCGAAGAGGAAATACCGGTCGAGGCTGTTGCCATCGGAGATATCTTTGTGATTCGACCCGGCGACCGGATTCCTGTCGACGGAATTATTACTGAGGGAAGCAGCGCAGTCGACGAATCAGCACTGACCGGCGAATCGATCCCTGTTGATAAAACTGAAGGCGATGATGTCAGTGCCGGAACGATCAACAAATCAGGCTATCTGCATGCGAGAGCGACACGTGTCGGCCAGGATACGACGCTGGCGCAGATCATCCATATGGTTTCAGATGCGGCCTCAACTAAAGCTCCGATCGCACGGGTTGCGGACAGGATATCAGGGATCTTTGTGCCTGCTGTCATCATCATCGCGTTAATCGTAACTGCCGGATGGCTGTTTACAGGAGCGCCGCTCAGTGATGCACTTGAACGGGGTATTGCGGTACTCGTTATTTCATGCCCCTGCGCTCTCGGACTGGCAACACCGGTTGCTATTATGGTCGGAAACGGTATCGGAGCGAAAAACGGGATTCTGTTCAAAACCGGTGAGGCGCTTGAGACAGCAGGTAGAACAGCGATTGTCGCGCTTGACAAGACCGGTACGATCACGAGCGGTACACCGCATGTCACTGATATAGAGACAGCTGATCATATCGGCGAAGATCAATTGATCGAAACTGCATACTCGCTTGAAAAAGGAAGTGAGCATCCGTTATCGCTTGCAATTGCCGAGGAGGCGGAGGCGAGAGGAATCAGACCGTATCCGGTAACGGATTTCGAAGCGCTTCCGGGTCACGGTCTGACAGCAAAGCTCGGCGACAGCATTTTGACCGGCGGCAGCGGCGAGTATATCAGTACACTGGTCACTGTTCCGAAACCGATCATGGATAAGGCTCATGAGTTTTCTGCCGCAGGAAAGACGCCGCTGTATTTCGTGAAAGACAAACAGCTGCTCGGCGTGGTCGCGGTTGCCGATACGATCAAACAGGATTCGGAAGAAGCTGTCAGCGAGTTGAAAGATCTCGGGATCCGTGTCGTGATGCTGACCGGCGATAACAAGCGGACGGCTGAGGCTATTGCCGGAAATGCCGGAGTCGATGAAGTGATCGCAGGCGTGCTGCCTGACGGCAAGGAAAAAGTGATCCGAGAACTTATGAAGAGCGGCAAGACTGCCATGGTCGGTGACGGAATCAACGATGCGCCGGCACTGACCATGGCTGACACGGGCATTGCGATCGGTGCGGGAGCCGACGTAGCGGTCGATTCGGCCGACATCGTCCTTGTCAATAATTCGCTGAAAGATGTTGCGGCAGCGATCCGTCTGAGCCGGGCGACACTTCGCAATATCCACGAGAATCTTTTCTGGGCATTCTTCTATAACCTGATCTGTATTCCGCTTGCTGCAGGTCTGTTTATCTGGAAGATGAATCCGATGATCGGAGCTGCGGCAATGAGTCTGTCAAGCTTCACTGTCTGTATGAATGCACTCAGACTGAATACATTTAGAATATATGACCGTTCACACGACAAGCCATTGAGACATAAACGCGAAAGGAGTAAGACCATGCAAATGACAATTAAGATCGATGGAATGATGTGTCCTCACTGTGAGGCGACAGTCAAAAAAGCACTTGAAAGCCTTGAATTTATCGACGAGGCGGTTCCGAGTCACGAGGACAAGGAGGCTGTACTCACGCTCTGCGGGACGTTCGACGAAGACGCTGTCAGGAAAGCCGTCGAGGACAACGATTTTACCTATACAGGTCGTGCCTGAACGGTTGATTTTTATCGGCTAATCAGCTATGATGTTCATAGTATAAATTGTGAATTTTAGTGTGAATTCCAACATATAGAGAGGAGAACAGCTATGCCATTGGTAACAACGACTGAAATGTTCAAGAAAGCTTACGACGGCGGCTATGCAATCGGAGCATTCAATGTTAACAATATGGAAATCGTACAGGGCATCACCGAAGCTTGCCAGGAGACACGTTCACCGGTCATCCTGCAGGTTTCGAAAGGCGCTCGCGCATATGCCAATCACACCTATCTGGTCAAGCTGGTAGAGGCAGCTGTCATTGAGAATCCTGACATTCCGATCGCACTGCATCTGGACCATGGTGATTCATTTGAACTCTGCAAGAGCTGCATCGACGGCGGTTTCACATCCGTCATGATCGACATGTCCTCAAAACCCTTTGAGGAGAATATCGAGATCACAAAGCAGGTTGTAGAATATGCCCATGACCATGGCGTGGTTGTCGAGGCTGAGCTCGGAACACTCGAAGGAGTTGAGGATGAGGTCGTTGTAGAGGCAGGACAGGCCAGCTATACCAGACCTGAAGAAGTGGAAGAGTTCGTATCCAAGACAGGGTGCGATTCGCTTGCTATCGCAATCGGTACTTCGCATGGTGCGTATAAGTTCCGTCCGGAGCAGTGCACAATGAACGAAGAAGGCATCCTTGTTCCGCCGCCGCTGCGTTTCGATGTGCTTGAGGAAGTCGTCAAGAGACTGCCGGGATTCCCGATCGTGCTCCACGGATCATCATCCGTACCGCAGGAGTTCGTAGAAATGGTCAATAAGTATGGCGGCAACATGCCCAATGCCATTGGTATTCCGGAGGATCAGCTCCGTGAGGCTGCCAAGTCTGCTGTCTGCAAGATCAATATCGATTCGGATATC
>CACYEU010000050.1 GCA_902773445.1 uncultured Lachnospiraceae bacterium
CCTGTTTTTTTCCGCAGCCCGTGACGACAATGAGGGCAAGCATCAGTCCGACAATGATTAATAATCTTTTCTTCAATGCTGTCACCTCTCTACTTAGTCACATGTTTCTTGAACGGACGCTCTTCCTGCTTCGTCAGCATCATATCAAATGCGCCGATCAGATACTTCCTTGTCTGCGCCGGATCGATCAGAGCATCGACATAACCGCGTGCATAGGCTGATGCCGCGCTGCCGAGTTTCTCTTCGTATTCGGCCTTCTTGGCGGCAAGCTCTTCCGCAGATGCTTCCGGATTAAGGATCTTGACAGCCATATCAGCATTCATCATGCCGACTTTGGCATCATTCCACGCATAGACGATATCCGCGCCAAGAGCTTTCGGATTCATAATGCTGTAGGCGCTGCCGATCAGCTCTCCCGTGATCACATTGATCTTCGGAACGCTTGCATTGGCAAATGCCGTGACGAGGCGTGCTACAGTCTTCGCAAGACCCTGCTCTGCCCACTCTTCCGCATGGAATCCGCTGACATTTGACAGTGTCAGAACCGGGATCTCAAATGCGTCACAGAAAGAAACGAAACCGGCTGCCTTGTTGGCTCCAAACGGTGTCAGACCGTCGAGGCATTCCTCGACTTCACCGTCGGCACCGTAAACTTTGGCACGGTTTGCAACGACACCGACCGTTGTTCCGCCGAGGCGCATAAAACCGGTCATCATATCTTTTGCGTAATCTTTCTTAGTCTCAAAGAACAGATTGTTGTCTGCGAGATGATAGGCAATGATCGCCGGATCATCGACTGCACCCGCAATATCGACCACGCGGTTCAGATCATCCGCGCAGTCCTCATATGAGTCATTCTCAGCACAGTTTGACGGAAGAAGTCCGACAAGCTGCTTGATCGCGCCGAGTACTTCGCCTTCATCGCCGACGAAATCGACGTTGCCGCCCTTTGCGCTCTGGAAATCAGCTTTCGCCAGATTGCGAGCTGATTCATTGTTGCCCGGAATCGCATTGGACGGGTTCATGAACAGGCGGCCGTTCTCTTTGTCCATAAAGACAAAATCGGAAAGCGCTGCCGAAACAGCCAGTCCGCCGCCGCAGTTGCCGAAGACCGCCGTGATCTGAGGAATCACACCGGAGGCCATCGTCTGCTTATAATACAGTCTTGACAGTGCTTCGAGAGCATCTGTGGCCTCTGTCAGTCTGAATCCTGCGGAATCCAAAAGGCCGATTACCGGTGCACCCATCTTCATCGCCATGTTGTAGAGATGAATGATCTTCTTTGCGTGCATCTCGCCAACGGTTCCGTTCATCACAGCAGTGTTCTGGCTGTAGACGTAGACAAGGCGTCCGTCCATCAGTCCGTACCCTGTGACCACTCCGTCCGACGGTTCTTTCGCTGCGCCTTCGTTGAAGTCGGTGCTGCGGCTTGTAACGCCGCCAGCCAGCTCAACAAAGCTGCCCGCATCCAGAAGCGCATCGATCCTCTGGCCGGCCGGAGTGTTTGCTGATGTGTTACTCATATCCTAACCTCCATTAATAATGCTGACTATACCGTGCCTGTAAGAGCACGGATTAACAACAATGCTAACCTTAAATATTATACAAATTACACAGCTAAAGTGCAACCATGAAAACCGTTATACAGGGACCTCTTCCGCCGGCTCTGATTCCGGCCCGCCGCCGGCTTCGTGGGTAGCTTCCGCCCTGAAACGCTCAAGGTCTTCCCGCCCGAATGTCGGCATATCATCGATGCTTTCGAACCCGAAATGACGAAGAAATTCATCGGTCGTGCCGAATAAAAGCGGTTTTCCCGGCGCGTCCATACGCCCTTTCTCACAGATCAGTCCGAATTCGATCAGCTGATTGATCGAATAATCGCTCTTGACGCCCCGGATCTTTTCGATGTCGAGACGCGTCACCGGCTGCCGGTATGCGACGATTGCGAGGGTTTCAAGCAGCGTCTCGGTCAATTCGTATGTGCGCGGCTTGTTGACAACTTTTATCAACGTGTCGATATAGTCCGGTTTCGCGCACAGCTGAACCCTGTCTTCAAGCCTCAGCAGTTTGACGCCCCTGTCCTCACTCCCGCAGCGCCTGGAGAACTCATCGAGCGCTTCCGTGATCTGTTCATCGGAAAGCTGCAGGGTCTGCGCCAGTTCACTGACCGGCATCTGTTCTCCGATCGAAAAAAGGACGGCCTCGATCGCGGCCAGTATCTGTTCTTTGTTCATTGATCTCTCCTGCTCATCCTGATGTCCGCCGATCGCTTATCCGCGGTCAAATACAAAAAGCCGCTTTTGGCAAGCTCAAGGATCGATAAAAAAGTCATGATCATACCGATCCTTCCGCCGCCGGTCTCGTTGATTAGTTCCTTGAATGAAACTTCTGTCTTATCTGTAAAATAGTCTCTGACCTGATTGATCCGGTCGGCCAGTGAGATCTTTTCGCGGCGGATCTTTCCGTAACGGCTCCTGACCGGGTCAATGGAATCTTCCTTCCTCTTCATGACCTCCTCGAAGATCTCCGACAGACGCTTCAGGGTCAGCGTGTCAAGAACCGCGTCGACATCGACCGGCTCACGGTAGTCGCCGACCTCATCCGGCAGTGCCGAACCGCGGCACAGATAATCCATCTCGGGTATTTCACTGAGGCTCAGTTTGGCTGCTGCCTCTTTGTAGATCTTATAGGTCGTCAGCTGCTCGATCAGCGCGCGGCGCAGATCTTCGTCATCTTCTTCCGGTTCACTGCCGGGCAGAAGCATTTCACTTTTGATGGCAAGCAAAGTTGCCGCCATCACGAGAAAGCGGCTGGCGAGCGACGGATCTTCCTCCTCAAGTTCGCGGACATACTCCAAGTACTGTCCGGTCACTTCAGCGATCGGAATATCATAGATATCGATCTTATTCTTTTCGATCAGATGCAGCAGCAGATCAAGCGGTCCTTCAAAGACCGGAAGCTTTACATCGAGGACTTCATCCATAGACAATTCCTTTAAGCCATCTTTTCTGCGATCGCGTCGATAAATTCTTCGCTGCCGAGGACGGTCGGGTTCTCCAATGTTGTGATCCTCGCGAGATCACCGGTCATCTTTCCTTCCGCGATCGTCTCGAGCGTCTTTTCTTCGAGTTTATGTGCAAAATCGACGAGCGGCTGATTCTCATTGATCAGGCCGATGCGGGCAAGCGCTCCCGTCCAGGCAAAAATCGTTGCGACCGAATTGGTCGACGTCGGCTCGCCGTTCAGATACTTATAATAGTGCTTCTGAACTGTGCCGTGAGCTGCCTCGTATTCGTAATAACCGTCAGGTGATACGAGTACCGATGTCATCATTGCCAGTGATCCGAAGGCCGATGATACCATATCACTCATGACGTCACCGTCGTAATTCTTGCATGCCCAGATGAATCCGCCTTCCGCTTTCATGACGCGGGCGACCGCATCATCGATCAGCGTATAGAAGTACTGGATTCCGGCTTTTTCGAACTTCTCTGCAAACTCTTCGTCAAAAATCTTCTGGAATGTCAGCTTGAAATTCTGATCATAGGTTTTGGAAATCGTATCCTTGGTTGCAAACCAGAGATCCTGTCCGACATCAAGCGCATATGAAAAACAGCTTCTCGCAAAGCTCTCGATCGAACTCTGTCTGTTGTGCATTCCCTGTACAATTCCCGCATCGTCAAACTCATGTACGAGTGCCTTCTGCGGACTTCCGTTGACCGGAGTGTAGACCAATTCGACTCTGCCCGGCCCGGGGATCGCCATTTCGGTATTGCGGTAGACATCGCCGTAAGCGTGACGTGCCAGCGTGATCGGCTTCTTCCAGTTTCTGACGCAGGGCTCGATGCCCTTGACCAGGATCGGTGCTCTGAAAACTGTTCCGTCGAGAGCAGCACGGATCGTTCCGTTCGGGCTCTTCCACATTTCCTTGAGGTCATACTCCTCAACACGAGCCGCATTCGGAGTGATCGTTGCACATTTGACACCGACTTTATACTGTTTGATCGCGTTAGCGGCATCGATCGTCACCTGATCGCTGGTTTCATCCCGGTGACGCAGTCCGAGATCATAGTACACGGTCTTCAGATCGACAAACGGGCGGATCAGTTTCTCTTTGATCATTCCCCACAGGATATGTGTCATCTCATCGCCGTCCATTTCGACGATCGGTGTCAGCATCTGGATCTTACTCATCTTTATTCTTCCTCCTCATTCATTAACAGTGCACGGATATAAGCCTCAGGATCAAACCTCTGCAGATCCGAGATCTTCTCTCCGACACCGATGTATTTGATCGGCACATCCATCTCTTCTGTGATCGCAATCGCGATGCCGCCTTTGGCGGAACCGTCCATCTTGGTGATGATCAGGCCGTCTAGCGGCGCGGCTTCGCTGAACTGGCGCGCCTGTGACAGGGCGTTTTGTCCAGTCGTCGCATCGATGACAAGCCATGTCTCAAGATGCGCCTCGCTGAACTGTTTTTTCAGGATCCGGTAAAGCTTTTCAAGCTCTGCCATCAGATTTGTCTTATTTTGAAGTCTTCCGGCCGTATCGACCAGAAGCAGATCGATCTTCTTCGCCTTGGCCGAAGCGATCGCGTCGTAGAGCACTGAACCCGGATCTGCGCCTTCCTGTCCTCCGATCATCGGAACACCGGCACGGTTTGCCCAGGTCATCAGCTGTTCGTTGGCCGCTGCTCTGAAAGTATCGGCTCCGGCGATCATAACACTCCTGCCGGCGTTTTTCGCAAGCGAAGCGATCTTTCCGATCGTCGTCGTCTTTCCCGCCCCGTTGACACCGGTAAAGAAAATGACTGACGTCTGTTCGAGATAATCATAATCGGCCTTTGTGCCGGTCATTTTTTCCATCAGCAGGTCGTTGAGTACCGCGCGTGCCTTCGCGGGTTTCAGGATCGAATGAACTCTGACTTTGAGGCGCAGAGTGTCAACGATATCGCAGGCTGCCGCCGGCCCCAGATCCGACTCGATCAGGACTTCTTCGAGATCATCGAAAAAATCATCATCGATCACCTCTGATGAAAAGACTTCGGCGAGCGATTCGCTCATCTGAGCCCTGGTCTTGGCAAGACCTGCCCTTAAACGCGCAAAAGCGCCTGTTGTATTCTGTTCCTGATTCATCTGTTCTGCCACCTGAGGCTGTCCTTTCTGTTGATAACTAATCTGCTGATGACGTCCTGTTCTCCTGTTCGATCTGTTCCTTCGCAAGATCGACAGAGACCATTGTTGAAACACCCTTCTCCTGCATCGTAATGCCGTAGAGTCTGTCCGCCGCATTCATCGTGCCCTGTCTGTGTGTGATCACGATGAACTGTGTCTGTTCAGACAGTTTTCTCAGATAATTGCAATAGCGAACGACATTGTTATCGTCAAGCGATGCTTCGATCTCATCGAGCAGGCAGAACGGCGACGGATGCAGATTCTGAATTGCGAACAATAAGGCAATCGCTGACAGAGACTTCTCTCCGCCTGAAAGCTGCATCATGTTCTGGAGCTTCTTTCCCGGGGGCTGCGCAATGACTCTGACGCCGGCTGAAAGGACATCATCCTCGATCAGTTCCAGATGACCCTTGCCGCCTCCGAACAACACTTTGAAGACTTCATCAAATTGTTCATTGATCTTTGAAAACGCCTCGTCGAAGCGCTTTTTCATCGTTTTGTCGAGGTCTTCGATCACAGTCAGCACTTCATCCTGCGCCTTCATGATGTCTTCGCGCTGTGTGGACATTTCCTCAAAGCGTCCGCCCGTTTCCTTGTACTGCTCGATCGCGTTGACATTGACATTGCCGAGATCTCTGATCGACTTTCTGAGTGATGCCGACTTTTCGCGCAGTTCTCTGAGATCCGTCATCTCTTCGTTGCGCAGAGGCAATGCGTTGTGGTATGTCAGCTCATACTCTTCCCACATGTAATCGGTCTGCGTATTGCGTCTTTCAGTATTGGCCTCGATCCTGTTCTCAAGCCGCATGATCTCCCGTTCGAGATCGGCATGTTCGCCCATCAGCTGTTCGCGTCTTTCGATCGCGTCTCTGTTGGCCTCTGTGAGGGCTGCTTTCTCTTCTTCACTTTCTTTGATCTCGGCGCGAAGAGCCTCGAATAATTCCTCCGACGACTCGATCGTCTGTTCGATATCGCGGATCTTATTCTCTTTCTC
Source organism: uncultured Lachnospiraceae bacterium (assembly GCA_902773445.1). Taxonomy (GTDB): domain Bacteria; phylum Bacillota; class Clostridia; order Lachnospirales; family Lachnospiraceae; genus RUG842. Next base: position 6,172 of record CACYEU010000050.1, read on the forward strand.
TTCTATGATCGCAGTCGTATCAGGTTTCTCCCTGGAGAATTCATCAGCCTGCTGCCGTCTTTCTTCCTGTTCCCTGCGGATCCTGAGAATCGATGCCTTGAGTGTGTCGACCTGCTGCCGGCATTCCGCAAGCGC
>CACYEU010000051.1 GCA_902773445.1 uncultured Lachnospiraceae bacterium
AAGTCGAAGAACGCCCGCTTTTCCAGCTCAGTGATGTCGGCGGGAACGGCGATCGTATATTCGCCTCCGGTTGCGAAAGTGCTTCCGGAAGTCAGCAGATACTGAAGCAGGTCCTGAATATGATCGAAATCGGATATGACACCTTCATGCATCGGAAAGATCACATTGATATTCGGAGGTGTCTTTTCGTTCATTGCAAATGCCTGATCACCGACCGCGAGAAGTTTTCCGTCTCTGTCGACGGCTACGACATTCTTTTCAGTCCATATGGTATCTTTTTCCATATCATAGACCTTGATCTCATAAGATCCGAGGTCGATTCCGTAGACATGTTTTGCCATAATACCACCTGTCAGCACAGAGCCGGCTGCCCGATCATTCCATGCTCTTCAAAACTGTAGAAACAACGGTCGCCGATGATGATATGATCGATCAACGGGATACCGAGCATCTTTCCTGCATGTTCGATTCTGTCAGTTAATTCAATATCGTTCCGGCTGGGGGTCGGATCACCACTCGGATGATTGTGAAGGACGATTATGAAGACTGCCTCATGCTGCACAGCTTCGATGAATATTTCACGTGGTGATATCAGGGACGCATTGACCGTCCCCTTTGATATATCACACTCCCCCGTTCGTTTTGATTTTGAATTCAAAAACAAAACTTTTACGATTTCCTGGCTGAGATGACGCATTGACTCCATGTATAATGATGCTGTCATCTCAGGTGAAGACATAGTCACGTACTGCAGATCACCTGACAAAGAGATCCTTTTTGAGATCTCACCGAGGCATGCCATCTGTAATGCCTTCACTTTGCCGATGCCCCTGATATGCTGCCAGTGCGTCATACGGCTGTTCGCAAGACGGACGAGTCCTTCCGGTTCTCCGGCACTCTGATCGTACAGAATCCTTCTTGCGAGAGTCAATGCGCTCTCTCCGACGCTTCCGTTTCGCAGAATCACCGCCAGAAGCTCCGAATCGCTCAGAAACGACGGTCCTTTGCGGACGCATTTCTCATAAGGGCGTTCAGCAGCAGGAATATCTTTCATAGAGTGTTTTGGAATGGTTGTCATTTATCAACAGACATCCCTAGACGCTCTTCCATGCCACACTATAGTTTAGCATAAAACTGTTTAACGGTAAAGTTTTAAGACATGTCGACCAAATCTTCGTCGACAAGCTGCTGAAGTGATTTCATGATACCGAGTTTGGCATGCGGCCAGGTCAGTCCGCCCTGAAAATAGACCGCATACGGTTCACGGATCGGTGCGTCGGCACTCAGTTCGATCGATGAACCGCTGACAAAGGCACCTGCCGCCATAATGACCTGGCAGTCATAACCCGGCATATCCCACGGCATCGGCGTCACATGAGAATCGACCGGTGCAGCTGCCTGAATACCGCGGCAGAATGCGATCACTCTCTCAGCTGAACCGAGCGTGACAGCCTGAATGATATCGTGACGCGGTTCTACTTTGTTCGGAAGCACATCAAAACCGAGATTCTCATAGACAGAAGCCGCAAAGATCGCGCCTTTTAATGCTGACGCAGTCACAGTCGGGGCCATGAACAGACCCTGATAGAACGAAGGCATGACAGACAGTGATGCCCCGACTTCTTTTCCGAGACCCGGTGAAGTCAGCATATATGCACACTGCTCGATCAAATCTTTTCTTCCCGCAATATAGCCGCCGAGCGGAGCAAGACCTCCGCCGGGATTTTTGATCAGGGAACCGACCGTCAGATCCGCGCCGACCTGACTGGGTTCAAGGTCATCGACAAATTCTCCGTAGCAATTGTCGACCATGCAGATGATCGACGGATCGATGCTCTTGATAAATCCAATCAATTCACCGATCTGTTCGACAGAGAAACTGGGTCTTACCTGATAGCCCTTTGACCTCTGGATCGTCATCATCTTCGTCCGCTCAGTAATCGCCTCTCTGATCGCATCATAGTCAAAGGAGAAATCATCTTTCAATTCGATTTGGCGGTAACTGACACCATATTCTTCAAGAGAATTGCTGGCTTTTGTTATCCCGATTACTGATTTCAGGGTCTCATAGGGCTGCCCGACAGGCGAAATCAACTCATCGCCGGGGCGCAGAACCGCATGAAGTGCAAGAGAAAGCGCATGAGTTCCACAGGTGATCTGCGGTCTGACGAGCGCGTCTTCCGTACCGAACAGACGCGCATAGACCTTCTCAAGCTTATCGCGTCCGACATCGTCATAACCGTACCCGTTCGTCGCCGCAAAACAGGACGCGTCTACACGCGCGTACTGCATTGCATCGATCACACGAAGCTGAGCAGCCTCAGCGCGTCTGTCGATCGCTTCAAACCGCGGTTTCAGACCATCAAGTGTCTTTTCTGAATATGCGATGACCTTTCCGGTCAATCCGAATTGCGCATACATTTCTTCAATACCCATTGTGTACCCCGTTCAGAAAATAAAGATCAATAATCCCATCAGCGTGCCCAATACAGCTCCGGCTGCAACATCGCGGATGTAATGAACACCGCCGAGAACACGTGCTGCCGAAAGGAGCAGCGCGCAAAACAGTACGATCACAGCCGGTCCGGCAAGCGATGTACCGGCCAGAGAAGCTCCGATTACAAAAGCTGATGTGACATGCCGGCTCGGAAAAGAATAACTGTCGCTCTCTTTTCTGACGACAGGGCGGATGCCGGCTCTCATATAAGGCCGCTTCTGCCTGAATTCTTTTCTTAACCATGTAGCGATCACAAAAGTTACAAGAGGCACCAGAACAAGCCCTGCAAAATGTCTGAATTCTTTCCGTACAAGCAGTTTGATCAGACCGTATCCGTAGCAGACCATAATGATCCATGTGAGCGCTTCATTCGCGATCAGCACGGTCAGCGCAAGCGCTTTGCTTCCCCATACATGCTTATTGAGTTTTTGATACCATGCCAGTTTCATCAATGATTCCTTTTTCAGTTAAAACCTGACAGATCCGCCCGATCATCTCCGCCTCAGTCATCGTTTCAAAAGATAGCCATTCCGCTTTCTTTTCGCGTTTAAACCAGGTGATCTGACGCTTTGCGTAATGCCTTGTGTTCTTTGCGATCAGGTCAATTAACGCACGCTGATCCTCCGGTTCCGACATCCCACTGTTTTCAAGTGCTTCTAGGATCTCTCTGTAGCCCAGCGCCTGCATTGAAGTCATTTCTGCTGTACAGCCGCTTTCGATCAGATCTCTGACTTCACCGACGAATCCCTGTTTGAACATGTTATCAACACGGCGGTTGATCCTTTGATAAAGGACCTCTCTGCTGTCGCTGATCACAAAGTATGCATCGTTATACGGACTCTCTTTCTCAGCCTCACGCCGGTTATGATCTGAGATTGCGGTTTTGGTATGTTCAAAGAACTCGAGTGCCCTGATAATACGTTTTGTATTGTTAGGATGAATCGCGGCTGCACTGTCGGGATCGACTTTTTTAAGACGGTTATGAAGATAGCCTGACCCGTTGGTCTGCTCTAGCCGGATCATTTCGTCTCTGAATTCCTGATCGCCTCCGTCTTCCTCCGAAAAGTCGATGTCATAGAGAACGGCCTGAATATAAAATCCGGTTCCGCCGGTCAGGATCGGTATATGTCCTCTTCCTGCTATATCTGATATGGCGGATTTTGCGGCCGCCTGATAATCCGCGACATTAAATGAATCCGAAGGATCCGCAATATCGATCAGATGATGCGTGATGCCCTCAGTCTCCTCCGCTGTCACCTTCGCGGTTCCGATGTTCATACCGCGGTAAACCTGCATTGAATCACAGGAGATGACCTCTCCTTCGATTCTCTTGGCAAGCTCTACGGCCAGATGACTTTTTCCGACAGCCGTCGGACCGGCGATTATAACAAGCGGGATCTTCATCAGACGATCCTCTTGAATTTCTTATCGATTTCATAGCGCGTCATGGCAATCATCGTCGGTCTTCCGTGCGGACAGTGATAAGGATTATCCAGTTCAAACAAACGTCTGATCAGATCGTCCATCTGACTGCGGTCCATTGTAGTATTCCCCTTGACTGCGGCTTTACAGGAAAGTGAGGCAACCCGCTCAAGAATCATATCCGGTGTCTGATTTGCAGACATCTCAGTCATAGCCGTCAGCATTTCCTTAAGAAGGGTCTGATCGGCAACACCGAACAGATTATCAGGCACGGAAGTCACTGCATAGGTCCCCGCGCCGAACGGTTCGATCCTGTAACCGATGCGCTCAAAAGCTTCGGCATTTTCTTTTAGCACCAGCTCTTCACCCGGTGTCAGCTCAAGAACGATCGGCGGACTGACATTCTGAGATGTGAACTCCCTGTCTTTCAGCCGCTTCATAGTCTGTTCAAACAGAACCTTTTCATGTGCCGCATGCTGGTCGATTATATACAATGTCTGATCTGATTCGATCAGCCAGTAAGTCCCGAACAGCTGGCCGATGATCGTATAGCGGTGTGACTCTTCTTTCTTCAGCGCTTCTTCGCTGAACAGCGCGATCTGCTCTCCCGCTGTCTGCTGTTTTTCATTCAGATCCGGAACAGTGATGTCTCGGGTTTGTTCAGCAATGTTATCTTCATGTTCGACTGTAGCCGGCTCAGCAGCTTTCTGCGCCTCATGGTATGCCATCACCCGATCGCGCATCTGATTCATATAATAGTCGAGCTTTGAATCTCCTGACGGCTTCGGTTTGCTGATTTCTCTGACCGGCTCCGGAGTTGGCGGAGCCACCTGCGGCACCAGTCCCCGGGTCTTTAGCGTCTGTGAGCAGATGTCTGAAATGACAGCGCTGACAGCAGCAGGTGTCTGAAAACGCACTTCACTCTTGGTCGGGTGAATATTGATATCGATCTCAGCGGGATCGATTTCGATGTAAAGGACGCAGATCGGGAAACGGTGCTGCAT
>CACYEU010000052.1 GCA_902773445.1 uncultured Lachnospiraceae bacterium
AAGGCGGACCGGATCATCAGTCTGGATCGCTTCGGCTGATTTCAGGTCATCCTTTTCAGCCGTAACTTCAAAATCATCAGCCAGTTCATCGTCTTCTTCGCCCTCTTTGTCGCCTTTGCCGAGTTCAATGTCAAGGACATCGATCTCGTTCTCTTCAAGGACTGAATAAAGCCGGTCGATCTGAATACTTGTCAGTTCGCTCTCGCCTAAGAAACGGTCAATATAGCTGTACTCAAGAATATTTTTATTGCTTTTGCCCTTTTTGACCAGTTTTTCAAGCCGCTCTTCAAAATCCGAATCTTCGATGCTTCCGGCCTGTTCGTCGGCTGCGTCGAATTCATCGTCTGCCGCGTCGACATCGGCTGCTTCTGTGCTGACGTCGCTGTCGATTTCCTGATCGATCACGTCGTCAAGAACGCTGTCCAGGTTACCGTTAATGTCATCATCTTCGGTATCGGGTGTCGCTTTATCAACAGTCGCCTCGATGACTTCATCCACGGTCTCTTCAACTTTTTTCTTCTTCTTTTCGGCCATAAGCCCTCCTTTACAGCGATATCTTCATTTTTCTGATTCTCTCGGCAAGCTGCTTGCGTGCGACCGCCTCAGCCAGCCCGACACTGCCGCTCTCCTCGCGGCTCATAACGTTTAAGCGACATATTATAACCTGATAGACGAGTTCTGTCAATGCCTTTGACTGGTCTTCGTCCGTTCGTATATCGCTCAGATCCGTATGCAGGATCGCCGCTGCCTGATCCTGTTCCTCGCGCTCCGTAAAATGATCAATGATCGCCGCCTGATCATATGAACCCTTCTCATACTGTTCGTATAAAACCCTGCAGACCGTCTGCTCGATCCGGTCCGGAAAATCTTCCGGCTTGATCAGGCTGATCACGGCTTCGGTCACGCGCGGATCATTTGCCATCCAGGCGAGAAGCGTCCGGTGAGAACGGTCTTTCGTCTGTTCCCGCTCGATCCGCCTTCTACGTTGTTCCGCCGGTGCTCTTCCCACTTCCAGAGCTGCCTCAGTCTTTCTGACCTGTTCGATCTCATCAAAGGTCATACCGTAGCGGGCCGCGATGGCTTCCTGGTAAGTATGCCTTCCGATCTCCTCGTCGAGTTTGTTGAGTTCGCGCGCCGCCGCATGGCAGAAAGCGATCTTGCCCTGCGGCTCGGAGAGATCATACTGCCCCGCCAGTGTCTCGACAGAAAACATGAATCCGTCGGTCGCTTCGGCGATCCTTTTTTCGTACTCGACGGCTCCGGCTCCTTTGATCAGTTCATCGGGATCCTTGTAAGGCTGCATCCTGACAACACGCGTCATCACATCGACGCCGCGGAAAATGTCGATCGCGCGAAGCGCTGCATTGACGCCGGCTCCGTCCGAATCGTAGGTGATATAGACCTGCGACGTGAAGCGTTTGATCAGTCTGGCCTGCTCCTGCGTCAGCGATGTGCCGAGCGAAGCGACAGCATTCGTAAAGCCGGCCTGATGCAGTGAGATCACATCCATATAGCCTTCACAGAGCAGAAAATACGGCCGCTTGCTGCGCTTGGCTTCAAACAGCCCGTATAGGTTCCGGCTTTTGTCGAACACCTTGGTCTGCGGCGAATTCAGATACTTCGGCTGCGCATCTCCCATCACACGCCCTCCGAAACCGATCACCTTTTTGTTGATATCCATGATCGGGAACATCACGCGGTTAAAGAACCGGTCGCTGACGCCGTTTTGTTCTGAGATATCAACGAGTCCTGCTTCCTGCATCATTGTCGGCTCGTATCCTTTTTCGCGCAGCCAGCGGTAGAGATGATCACGTCCTTTTCCCGCATAGCCGAGCCCGAACGCACGGATCGTATCTTCGCTCAGACCCCGGCCGGTCAGATACTCTTTGGCGCGGGCGCCGGAAGGCGTCCTCAGATTGGCAAAATAGAATGTCGCTGCGTCACGGTTCATCTCCAGCATCCGTGTACGCCGGTCGCGCGCTTTGCGCTCTCTTTCAGAGAACGACTGCTCCGGAAGCGTAATGTGAGCTCTGTCTGCCAGATAGCGGATCGCTTCGGGATAGGTCATGTTCTCATGTTCCATCAGGAACGTATAGACATTGCCGCCTTTTCCGCATCCGAAACAGTAATAGAGCTGGCTTGAGCGCTG
>CACYEU010000053.1 GCA_902773445.1 uncultured Lachnospiraceae bacterium
AGTCGGAACCACCCTTGCCGCCGCCGATCGGAAGACCGGTCAGAGCATTTTTGAAGATCTGCTCGAAGCCGAGGAACTTGATGATGCCCGGATAGACATTCGGCTGGAAGCGAAGGCCGCCTTTGTACGGTCCGATCGCGCCGTTGAACTGGCAGCGATAGCCGATGTTGGTGTGGATCTGGCCGTTGTCATCTTCCCATACAACGCGGAATGTGAACATACGCTCCGGCTCCACCATACGGCCGAGAAGATCGACTTTTTCGTATTCCGGATGCTGATCGATAACAGGTGCGAGAGAAGAAAGGACTTCTTCGACAGTCTGTACGAATTCCGGCTCGTTGCCGTGCTTCTCTTTGACGTTTGCGATTACTTGATCGACATACTTGCTCATTTTAGAATTTCTCCCTTTCTTGATGAAATGGTTAATATGATAACAAAACCTACATAGCAATTCTATCATTATTAACTGTAAAAAACAACCACTCTGTGATTGATTTTCTTCTTCACATAAACAACAAGATATGGTATACTTTAACCATGAGTATGCACAAGAAACAACGAAGAAACAAACCAGTTTCCTGGCGCGCGAGATTAATTGCGGCCGCAGTGATCGCAGTCTGTGTGCTTGTTTTTTTGCTGGCCCGTTTTGCCGGTGTCAGGAAGGAAAAAGCGCAGGTCGACAAGGGTGTCAAATACCTTGCGAAGATCGATTCTGAAGAAGCGCTTAAGAAATCCGAGAACAAGATCAAACAGCAGCGTCAGGACGCGATCTCGAAGCTGCTCGACAAAGAGTCGTCCGGAGACGGAGAGGGATTTGATCCGTGGGGTTATTTCAATGATTCGGTGATCATGGGTGACTCACGCGCGGTCGGATTCTATCTGTTTGATTATCTGCCGCAGAGCCGCGTGATCGCGGCGGCGGGCAATACGATCCAGACGATCGAAGATTCGATCGATACACTGAATTCGATCAATCCTTCCTATGTATTCCTGTGCTACGGACTCAATGATGTAACGAGCGGCCGGTGGACATCCGCCGACGAGTGGATCAAGGAGTACGCGGCCAATCTCGATAAACTTCAGAGTATGTTCCCGAAGACCGTTTTCTGTGTCAATTCGATTCTTCCGGTGACTGATGCGGCTCTCGCGACCAGTGACCGTGTCAAACTTGTGCCTGAGTACGCGAACGCGCTGCGCAAGTATTGTGAAGAGAACAATATCACTTATGTCGACTGTGATAATCTTCCGAAGAACCATCCGGATGAATACGAGGCGGACGGCATACATTTTAAAAAGACATTCTACCCGTACTGGGCAGCCGAGATGATCGTTACGGCCTATGTCGGTGACGACGATGATGTGTCATCAGGCAGCGCGGAAGACGGAAGCGAAAACTGAGTAATACAACAGGGGAGACTGCAAGTTGGCTAAGATTAAGCATTCCCGCAAGAGCACGCCGGGCTCTTTCTCAATAAACTACGCAGATATTATCAAATGGATCTTTGCGGTCGTGATCATTGCGATGATCGCCGGTAAGTTTTTCAACAACCGTCAGAGCAAAGCTGATTTTGATGATGTCAAAAAAGCTGTGGAGAAGACAGTCAAAGACGATAAGACGATGCTCGACGCGGACAAGAATATGATCAAACGCTTGTACGGCCTGAACCCGGCCGACTATGAGGGCGTAATGCTCAAATACCCGTCGACCAACATGAATGTCGATGAGGTCTTTGTTGTCAAACTCAAGAATCTCTCCCAGCAGGAAGCAACAGTCGACGCGATCAATAAGCGTCTTGACACACAGAAGAAGAATTTCGACGGATATGGCACCAACCAGTATTCGATCCTCGAGAAATCGCAGATCGATGTCCGGGGCAACTACATTATGTTTGTCGTTGCCGAGAAACCCGATCCGATCGTCAAAGTCTTTGAGGAAAGCTTGAAATAAACCGACACCTAAGGTAATGACAGATGGCATTTAACAGTCTGGTATTCATTTTCATATTTTTGCCGATCGTTCTTCTGATCTACAGGTTTATCCCGCAGATCGCGAAGAATATATTCCTGATCATCGCAAGTCTGCTGTTCTATGCATGGGGCAGTCCGGAGGCGCTGCTGCTGATCCTGCTTTCGGTCGGTTTCAACTTCTTCGCGGCGACAGGGATCGGGCAGCATGTCAGGCGGCACGGGCAGCGCTCGGCGAAGATCCATCTGGCCGTCGCCGTGATCTTCAATGTCGGTCTGCTGGCAGTCTATAAATACACTGTACTCGGGATGCCGATCGGCATATCGTTCTATACATTCTCCGTGATGTCATGTCTGTTTGACGTCTATTACGGAAAGACCGGTCCAGACATGAACTTCATGGATTTCATCCTGTATGTGATGTTCTTCCCGAAAATCATTTCGGGACCGATCGTCCAGTGGGCAGACTTCAAGGAGCAGGTGCGCGACCACGCGATGAGCCGTGAGGGACTGTATGAGGGATTCAATCTGTTCATGATCGGTTTCTTCAAGAAAGTGCTGCTGGCTGACAAGCTCGGCGAGACATTTTCCTCAGTCTTCGCACTGCCTGACCAGACGGTCGGCATGGCCTGGATCGGCGTGATCGGTTACGGACTGCAGCTGTATATGGATTTCTCCGGTTACTCCGACATGGCGATCGGTCTGGCGAAGATGTTCGGATTCGACTTCAAGAAGAACTTTGACTATCCGTACACCTCGAAGAATATTTCAGAATTCTGGAGACGCTGGCATATTTCGCTCGGCGCATGGTTCAGAGACTATGTCTATATTCCGCTCGGCGGAAGCCGCGTCAGCCGTCCGAAGCATATCCGCAATCTGATGGCAGTCTGGGTCCTGACAGGTATCTGGCATGGATCGACACTGAACTTCCTGATCTGGGGTCTGTATCACGGCGCACTGGTCATGCTCGATAAGTTCGTGATCGGCAGCGGATTCTCGAGAATGCCCGACCGGCTGCAGAAATTCCTGACGAATGTTGCGGTCTTTATCGGCTGGGTCTTCTTCTTTACGACCGGCATCGGCAATGCGTTCCGCTATATCGGAAGACTGTTCGGAATCGGCGCGGCAGGCTTCTGGAGCAGTGCGACCACATTCTGCCTGACAGAGAATCTGATCCTGTTTGTCGTGACGATCCTCTGCTGCGGACCGTGGCTGTTCAATACATATGAGAAGCTGGTCTTCGCAAACGGCAGAAAGCGTCCGGCTTATTATATTTCAATTGTTTTATATGCGGTTCTGTTCGTCTTCGGAATCGCCAATATACTCGGCTCGACATGGAGTTCATTCATGTATGCCGCATTCTAGATAAGAAGGAATTTGTCAGATGGATCAAAGCGGGAAACAAGCGAAAAGAGAAGCGATGAGCGCACGGATCAAACGCCTGCATCAGAGTACGGTGTTTAAGGTCATTGCGGCTATTGTCGTCCTGCTTTTCGTACTCAATCTTGTGACAAAGAGCAAAGACTATTCCGAGACGGAGAACAGAAGTCTTGCCAAGCGTCCGGGCATTATGGCCGGAGGACTTGCCGACGGATCATATTTCAAAGACTTCGACACCTATTATTCGGATCAGTTCGTGCTGCGCGATCAGTTTGTCAAACTCAAGTTCATCGGCAATTCACTGCTCCATATCAAAGAGTCTTCGGGAGTCTATATCGGTAAGAAGAAATACCAGTTCGAGATTCCGGTGACGCCTGATCAGAAAGCGCTTGACCGGACTGTCAAAAAGATCAATGAGTTCTACGATGTGCATCAGGAGATGAAGACGACGATGATGGTCGTGCCGTCGAGCGCCGTGATCTTAAAGGATTATCTGCCGAGCAACGCGGCGGTCACGGACCAGGCTAAGGATATCGAGGAGTTCTATGACCGGATCGACAGCGGGATCTCGACTGTCGATGTGACATCGATCCTCGAAGATGCCGGCAAAGACAATCTCTACTATAAAACAGACCACCACTGGACAAGTCAGGGAGCCTACAAGGTATTCCAGAAGAGCGCGGCTTATCTCGGCATCGATGCGCCGGTCGGATACAAAAAGTATCTTGTCAGCACTTCATTCAAAGGAACACTGTCGTCAAAGAGCGGCGATTTTGTCGGAAAAGACAAGGTTGAGATCTATGTTCCAAAGAGTGACAAGGTCAGTTATTATGTCACATATCCGGCTTCGCAGGAAAAGAGAGCTTCGATTTTCAAGCCTGAGCAGCTGAAGACGAAAGACAAGTATACAGTCTTTTTCGGCGGCAATCACCCGCTTGTCGAAATCAACACGACGGCTGATAACCGCCGTAATCTGCTGATCGTTAAGGACTCGTATGCGAATTCGTTCGTGCAGTTCCTGCTTCCCTACTATGAAAAGATCATTATCGTTGATCCGCGCTACTATTATGACAATGTCAACATGGTGCTTTCCAATTACGACATCAACGAGATCCTCTATCTGTACAGCGCTGATACGCTGTTCACTGACACGTCGCTGGCTGATTCACTCGACGCCGCGACGCAGGCACAGAAAGAACTTGAAAACGCGGAATCCTACGCAGAGAAAGTGAAGAGAGAACAGGAAGAAGCCGACAGCGGCGGTGAAGAGGAGGAGACCACGGAAGAAAGCGGCGGTGAAGAAACCGACGATTCCGGCGGTGACTCCGGGGGAGAAAACAATTGAAAATCAAAAAGAAAATCAATAAAAAACTAGTGATACGAAGCGCCAAGGATATGGGGATCAACCTCATTGCGGCGCTTCTTATCGGTTTGGCGATCAACAATTTTGCAAGCCCGAATGATTTTCCGATGTCGGGAATCAGCGGTATCATGCTGCTTCTTCACCACTTCTTCGATACACCGATCGGTATCGGAGGTATTCTGTTGAATATTCCGATCGTCTTTGCGTGCTGGAAGTTCCTGTCGAAGAAATTTGTGCTGAAGTCGATCGCAACGCTGATTACGATCTCACTGGTGATCGACTATATCTGCCCGCTGTTCCCGGTATTTTCAGAGGACAAAATGCTTGCGGCGATCTGTGCCGGCGTCCTTGACGGTCTCGGGATCGCGATGATCTTCGCGAACAACTCAAGCGGCGGCGGATTTGATTTTATCACGATGTCGATCAAAAGCCGTAAGCCGTATCTGTCGACCGGTTCGATCATGTTTGCGACAAATGTCATCATCATCACGATGTCGGCAATTGCTTACAAGGATTTTATGGGACTCGTTTACGGCGCCATCCTTGCATTTATCGCATCGGAGATCATGGATGCCCTGCTGTATCATATGAATGAGGGCAAGTTGCTGTTGATCATTTCAACGAAACCTCAGGCGATCTCCCAGGCGATCAACGCGTCGGAGAACAGGAGTTCAACACTGATCAACGCGATGGGTACCTATTCAGGAACAGAGCATGATCTGCTGATGTGCGCCTGTTCAAATCGTGAGATGTACGAGATCCGCGATCAGATCAATGAGATTGATGACCATGCGTTTACGATTATTCTGAATTCCAGAGAAGTTGTCGGGAAAGGATTCCTGAAGAAATAATTGCCGGTTGCTTCGCAAAGGAGGATGACAACTATGAAGAGATGGAAAAAGAAGATCGCTATGATCGCTGCTGCAGCATTGGTATTTATGTCGATGGGGTTCTTCGGAGTAAACGCATATGCCCAGGAACATATTGTCATGGTGCGCGGCAAAAGCTTTCTGAACGAAAAAGCAAAAAGTGTACGCAGTTTTCCGGCTATAGGAGAGAGCATCGTGAAACCGGAAATCACAGTCATATCAAACGATTACGGAGCAGGCTTATACTTTAATATCTCCGACAGCAGTTTAGACGGATGGTGGGAAAGACTTAAGGACGGCGGAAATGAACACAGCTACGCCGATTGGGAGAAAAAGATTTCGGGAGAATTTACGGAGGGTTCCTGGAGATTTGTGAGCCAGATAAGAATTGACGACAACAGTCTGGCAGTCTTCGATGAAGGACTCATGGTCACGGTGGACGGCGAATCGTGGGTCGTCAATGAAACTTCAAACAGTTATGCCTGGGTCCGCTCACCGATATACAAGGCAAAGGAGCAGATCAAAACCGTAACGGGACAAAGCTACGTGAACGCCCAGAAGACAAAACTGCGCGACATCCCGAAGAACGGCGGAAACATCATCGCACCGACAATCATCACACTGGAACCGGCAAGCGTCGGAATCCATTTTGAATCGCTTTATCCGGAAGGATACTGGTGCAGACTCAAGGATGGCAAGAGCGGATCTGAAGACGGAAACTGGGAACCCGTCGAATCGGGAAAATTCACCTCAGGAAAATGGAAATTCTATTGTGAGTTATGGCTCAGCTTCGATGGTTCCAATGATCTGGCTGACGAGCTGAGCGTCAAGGTAGACGGAGAGGACTGGACGGTTCGCAGTGTTTCGCGTATAGACGACAGAACATCTTTTGCAACTCTTTACTCACCGGTTATCGCAGTCGGCCAGCCGATCTACCGCCTCTATAACAAAAAGACAAAAGAACATCTCTGGACTTCACAGAAGAAAGAATAT
>CACYEU010000054.1 GCA_902773445.1 uncultured Lachnospiraceae bacterium
ACCAAATGCATCCCGTCGGGGCTTCGCGCCGGCAGGACCGTCCGCATTCAGAACGGGGAGGTGCGCGATGAAAAGTGATTATGTCAATATCGCGCTTCCGAAAGGACGTCTCGGCAGAAAAGTCTATGAGGCATTTGCAGCCGCTGGCTACGACGCGCCGAATGTACTCGAAGATACGCGTCAGCTTCTGTTTGAAAATGATGAGAAGAAAGTCTGTTTCTTCTGGGTCAAGGCCTCGGATGTCGCGATCTATGTCGAACGCGGAGCCGCTGATATCGGTGTCGTCGGCAAAGACATATTGCTTGAGACCGGTGCCAATGTCTATGAGCTGCTCGACTTAAAGCGCGGCAAATGCAGAATGATGGTCGCCGCGCCGAAAGACTTCCGCGACAATACGGACCGGACTCTCCGTGTCGCAACGACATTCCCGAATATCGCGCGGCGCTATTTCCATGGGAAGAGCCGCGATATCGATGTGATCCGGCTGAACGGATCGATCGAAGTCGCTCCTCTCCTCGGGCTCTCGGATGTGATCGTCGACCTTGTCGAGACCGGCAATACACTGAAGGCCAATGAGCTGGAGCCGACCGAAGAAATTGCAAAGATCAGCGCCAGGCTGATCGCCAATAAATCAAGTTTCAAATTTAAATCAACGGCCATCCAGGCTGTTATGAACGCACTTAAGGAGACAAGCAAATGATCAGGATCTACAACTATGAAGATGTCACCGGCAACGATCTGTTTCTGCGTACGCAGATGCCGACCGGACTCAGCGATACCGTCGCAAGTATAATCGCCGATATCAGAGACAACGGCGACAGTGCCCTCCGATCTTACAGTCAGCAGTTCGACGACCTCGGCGACACACCGTTTGAAGTCACATCTGAGGAGATCGACGCGGCTGTCGAAAGACTTGACCCGGCACTGCTCAACACGCTGAAAGCAGCGGCTGAGAATATCCGCAACTTCCACAAAAACCAGGTGCGTTCAGGATTCATGATCAATGACCGTCCGGGCGTTGTGCTCGGTCAGCGCATCCTTCCGATCGAGAAAGTCGGCATTTATGTGCCCGGCGGTACTGCAGCCTACCCGTCAACGGTCCTGATGAACGGGATCCCGGCCAAACTGGCCGGCTGCAATGAGATCTCGATGGTGACGCCGGCAAAAGGCGGCGTGATCAAAGATTCTCTGCTTGCCGCCGCACGGCTGGCCGGCATCGACCGGGTCTTCAGAATCGGCGGCGCACAGGCGATTGCATCACTTGCGTACGGAACCGAGACGATCCCGAAAGTCGACAAGATCGTCGGTCCCGGAAATGCCTATGTCGCCGAAGCAAAAAAGCAGGTCTTCGGCAGAGTCGCGATCGATATGATCGCCGGACCGAGCGAGATCCTGATTGTGGCAGACGCAACCTGTGATCCGGCAGTTGTCGCGACCGATATGCTGTCTCAGGCTGAACACGACAAGTTCGCGACCGCGGTCCTTGTCACCGACAGCAGAGAACTGGCCGATGCGGTAGCTCCCGAACTTGAGCGGCAGATCGCTGCGCTCCCGCGGGAAGAGATTGCGCGCGCCTCGATCGACAATAACGGCAAGATCATCATCACGCCGGATATCCCGACCGCGATCGAAATGTCCAATGAGATCGCGCCTGAACATTTCGAGCTCTGCGTCGACAATCCGTTCGATTACCTCGATCAGATCAGACACGCGGGTTCCGTTTTTCTCGGCAAGAACAGTCCCGAGTCTCTCGGCGATTATTTCGCAGGGCCGAATCACACGCTTCCGACCAGCGGAACCGCGCGGTTCTCCTCTCCTCTTTCAGTCGACGATTTCATCAAGAAGATGCAGTATTCGTACTATTCGGATGAGGCGATCGCGCGCGACGCGGACGACATCGCCAGGATCGCCCGCGAGGAGGAGCTTGAAGCACACGCGCTTGCCGCGGAAGCCAGGAAATAGTTCGGTATGCCGTGAAATGTGTTATCATAGTTTAACAGAGGTCGATCAATGAGTCGTTTTATGAAGAAAGCTTTTCAGGATTTTGACTCCTATACTCCCGGAGAACAAAAGAATGACGGAAGCTACTGCAAATTGAATACGAACGAATCCCCGTTCCCGCCCGCGCCGGCTGTGGTTCAGGCGCTGGCGGATTTCGACGCGGATATGCTGAGATTGTATCCCGACCCGACCGGCCGGGTCCTGAAAGAAAAACTTGCAGCGATGCATGGCGTTGCGCCGGAGAACATTTTTCTTTCAAACGGTTCGGATGATATCATCAATTTCGCGGTACTGGCATTTGTCGATCAAGATGAAGAGGTCGTCTTCCCCGAGATCAGCTACAGTTTTTACGATGTGATCGCAGCGCTGCACGGTGTGAATGTCAGACGCATTCCGATGGCTGAAGGTTTTTCGATCGATCCCGAAGACTACTGTGATCTGAATCAGAATATCGTGATCGCGAATCCTAACGCGCCGACCGGGCTGGCGCTGAGTTCTGATCAGATCCGCCGGATCGCGGCATCGAACCCCGATCATCTCGTTCTGATCGATGAAGCCTATGTCGACTTCGGCGCAGAGACAGTGATCCCTCTGATCAATGAATACGATAACCTCCTGGTTTCGCGGACATTTTCAAAATACGCCGGCTTCGCCGGAGGCCGTCTCGGTTATGCGGTCGGTTCAAAAGACCTGATCAGCGATCTGACGACGATCCAGTATTCAACGAACCCGTACAATATCAACCGGATTTCAATGCGTCTCGCTGAGGCGATCGTTGACAGTGACGATTATTACCGCGTGAACGCCGGAAGGATCGCCGCAACGCGTGCCCGGGTCTGTGAAAAGCTTCAGTCGATGGGCTTTGAGGTGATCCCGTCAAAAGCCAACTTTGTCTTTGTCCGCCATGCTTCAGTCGACGGCGGCACGATCTATGAAGAACTGAAAAAACGCTTTGTGCTTGTCAGGCATTTCGACAAAGCCCCGATCAGCGATTATATCCGCGTTTCGATCGGCAGTGACAGGCAGATGGATCTGTTTATCAATAAATTGCAGGAAGTACTCTCAATCAATCAGGCATCGGAGGAATGATATGCGTAAGGCAGACATAAAAAGGAATACAAAAGAAACTAAAATCTGTCTTTCTTTAAATCTGGACGGAACCGGCCAAAGTTCGATCGATACAGGATGCGGATTTCTTGATCA
>CACYEU010000055.1 GCA_902773445.1 uncultured Lachnospiraceae bacterium
ACAGAAGCCGGCGTGCGCAGAATATCGGTCGGTCGGATCGCCTCATGGGCATCCTGAACATTCCTGCCGGACGAACGGCGCATACCCTTTCCGACAAAAGCCGGTCCGTACTGTTCTTTAATATAAGAAGCTGCAGCTTCGCGAGCTCCGTCTGAAATCCGGACCGAATCAGTTCTGAGATAGGTGATCAGACCGACATTGCCTCCGGTCTTAAGCCGGACACCTTCATAGAGCTGCTGCGCGACGCGCATCGTCTTCGATGTCGAGAACCCGAGCGCCCTGGAGGCTTCCTGCTGCATCGTACTTGTCGTAAACGGTGTCGGAGCTTTGCGGATTCGCTCGGTTGTCTTCAGTGATGACACGACAAACTCGGCATCTTGAAGTCGGTTCTTGAGCGCCTCCGTCTCCTCCTCGGTTTTCAGTGTCTTTTTCCTGCCGTTGATACCGGCAAATGACGCAGTGATCGGAGTTTTGGCACCATCAGGTAAAAGGATCGCATCAAGATTCCAGTATTCCTCAGGTATAAATGCCGCGATCTTAGCTTCCCGGTCAGCGATAATGCGCAGTGCAACAGACTGGACACGCCCCGCGGAAAGACCGCGTTTGACTTTTGCCCAGAGAACAGGGCTTATTTCATAACCGACGATCCGATCGAGGGCACGTCTTGCCTGCTGGGCATCGACCATATCCATGTCGATATCACGCGCCTTTGAGAAAGACTCTTTGACAGCATCCTTAGTGATCTCGTTAAATGATACACGGCGCATCTTTGAGTCAGGTAACTCAAGAGCATGTTTCAGATGCCAGGCGATCGCCTCGCCTTCCCGGTCCGGGTCAGTTGCTAGAAAGACTTTATCAGCTTTCTTCACTTCTTTTCTTAAAGCCGCGAGGATCTCACCTTTTCCCCGGATTGTAATATAATGAGGCTCAAAATCATTTTCGAGATCAATGCCGATCTGGCTTTTCGGCAAATCGCGCACATGGCCCTGTGATGCCATGACTTTATAGCGGCTGCCGAGAAATTTCTTGATTGAAGTAACCTTTGTAGGTGACTCAACAATGACTAGATTTGACATATGAAATATGACTTCCTTCCACACAATAATCGATTCGGATCGGTAATTAATCGCGAATCGTAACTACTATACGCTTATTTGTCTGTCATTTCAAGTAGATTTTAAATGATTTCACAATTTAGACATATTTGTTTTTGACTACAGACACAAAAAACTGCCGCCCACAACAGGCGGCAGTTTAAATAAAACACTTTCAATTATTAATAACGAACGTAATAAGAAACACGTACTGATGAAATCTTGACCGGTACACCGGACTGCTGTGCTTCGATCATCTGTCCGTTGCCGATATAGATCGCAACATGTCCGGGCGTCCAGCAGATGTCTCCGGGTGACGGATTGGAAACGATCGTACCGCCCGCCAGCTGTGCCCCCGATGTTCTCGGAATGCTGATTCCTGCACAGCGGTAACAGTACTGTGTCAGACCGGAACAGTCGAGTGCGACTCCCGGAGAAGTTCCGCCCCAGACATAGGGGACACCAAGCTGCGAATACGCTGCCGAAACGATCGTCTGGCCGTTCGGATTAGCGCCGCTGACATTGACCGGTGCTCTCGGTATCGGCTGTGTGGCGGCCTGTGAAGATCCGCCGCCCGCTGCTCTGTTCTGTGCGGCTGCCGCTGCAGCTGCCGCGGCCCGGGCACGCTCTTCGGCTTCTTTTCGCTCGCGCTCTTTAGCCTCTTCGACTGCCCTGGCTGCTGCCTGGATCTGCTCGCCGAGATCAGCCACTTCAGCGCTCTTTTCTTCGATCAGAGCATTCAGTGTACGTGACTGCTCTTCGTACTGTGCCTGCAGATCTTCCAGTTCAGCCTTCTGTTTCTTCAGTTTGGCTCTGAGCTTTTCGATCTTTTTCTTGGTCGCAATCAGCTCGTTGAGCTTATTGCGGTCATAGGTATGCAGATTCTGCGCATATTCGACAACTGAGAGCAATTCGGAAATCGACTGTGAGTTGAGGATCTTCTCCATCTCCGCGGATCCGGTTCCTTCCTCATACATATAGACGATCCGGCTCTTCATATCCTGGTACTGCTGCTTCTCGCGTTTCTTAGCGGCAGCCAGATCTTTCTCAGCCTTTTCGATCTGCTTTTGCTTTTTGTCGAGCGCAACTTCCAATTCATCGAGCTTGGTAAGGATCGTCTGCAACTGATTCTGAAGCGAAGAGACTTCTGCTTTCTTCTCCTGCTGCGCTTCTTTCAGATTGTCGACCTTTTTCTCAAGTTCTTTCGATGAAGGCTCTGCAAAAACTGCTGTTGTAAAGAGAACACTCACAGCAAATAAAGCTATGAGTGTTCTGATGATGTTCTTCATTTGACACCCGCCTTATCAACTCATGTTATTATACGTCCCCACGTACTTAGTTTATTCTACACGACTATTCTGAAAAAATCAATACGAAACGTATTTTGCGTTCTTCGGAACTTTCGTGACCCTGACTGTGTCCCCTGACTGAACTGCATTGATCATCTGTCCGTTGCCGACATAGATACCGACATGACCGGGTGTCCACACGATCTGTCCTGCTACCGGATTCTTAACAGTCTTGCCGCCGGCATAGATCGCGCCTGACTGATGTGCCAGGTTGATGCCTGCAGCTTTGTACGCCTGCATAACCAGACCTGAACAGTCAATTCCGCTTCTGGATGATCCTCCCCACTGATAAGCAGTACCCATGTAGGAGTAAGCCGCCTTCAGGATCGCCGCATAAGAGCCTGACGCATTACCGGTATAGCCGTAGCCGGTCTGTGCAGGTACAGAAGCTGCTGCCTGTCCGCCGTAGCTCTGTCCGCCGCGGCTCTGTCCGCCGCCGTAGCCGTAACCCTGTGAAGCGTAAGCA
>CACYEU010000056.1 GCA_902773445.1 uncultured Lachnospiraceae bacterium
ATTCCAACAAGATTCTCTGCTCTACAGCGGCATTTTCTTGTTTTTTTCTTGTTATCATCCGCTTCCAACAAAAAATCATACAAAGAAGCAATATATTCTTGTTTGTTTTTAAATACCTTGCAAATCCAACAAAAAAACTGCGCCCGCCGTGCTGCTGACCTTTCATTCAGCTTACAATGTCGAAAAATGTCGACCGATTCTTTAAATAATCGACTGGTCTTTCCGATTCATATTTGTTAAAGTATCTGAATCATTAACTCAGAACCATTAACTCAGATTCATTATCAGTGAGGTGTCGCAGTGGCAGGTCTCGATTTTTCAAAGAAGCTGAACCGTCTGGATCAACGAATCAAAGAAATCAAAAGTCAACTTGAATGCCTTCCGGAAGGAGCGCTTCGCATTTCGTGTCAGGCCGGTCATTATTACTACCGGTACAGACTCCCTGACAGTTCAGTTCATTACATACCAAAGAGTAACTGCGAGCTTGCAAGTGATCTTGCATTCAGGAAATATCTGGAACTGCAAATGAAAGATCTTACGATTTACCGCGACGCCTTATCCAAATGCGAGAAGAACCTGAGCGGGTTGGAAAATCGTGCATACCGCTATTTGCAAGAAAATAAAGGAGTCAGAGAATTACTCAAAGACCGCTTCCCCGTTCAAAATGCTCCGCTTGCGGTGTGGGCGGCGCAGCCGCCGTGCGAAGACGCGCCTTTTCAGGAAAACAGGATTTTCAAATGTCTGAATGGTATTAAGATGCGTTCGAAATCAGAAAACCTGATCGGTGACCGCCTGCATCTCGCAAAGATCCCGTTTCGCTATGAGGATCCGCTCCGATTGGGGAATCAGATCATTTATCCTGATTTCACGATCCGGCATCCGCTGACCGGAGATTATATGTATTGGGAACATCTCGGACGCATGTCTGACCCCGATTATATCAGGCGCAACACAAACAAGATCGCCCGATATGCGGCAAACGGATTTGTCCCGAACCATGATCTGATCCTGACATTTGAGTCGGATGAGAAGCCGCTGACGCCGGATCAGATCGACCTGATGATCGACTATTTCTTCCGATGACGCGCTTCGAATGGCGCGTGTATCCGCTCCATGCGCAGGCGGCCATAAAAAAGGAACCGCATCACTGCGGTTCCTCTTTTTATGCTTTAGCACCATTTGTGTGGCGGTCAAGCCGCCTTACAGCTCTTAGATTCTGCCTGTGACAAGACCGAGAAGAGCCATACGCAGATACATACCGTTGTGAGCCTGACGGAAGTATGCAGCACCCGGATAGGTGTCGACTTCGGTCGCGATCTCATCAACACGCGGCAACGGATGCATGATGATCATGTCTTTCTTAGCATACTGCATCAGATCGTTGTTGAGGATGTAGCTGCCCTTGACTGCTTCGTAGCTTTCCTGATCCGGGAAGCGCTCGCGCTGTACACGTGTAACATAAACGATGTCAGATCTTGAAAGAGCGTCCTTAACATCGCCTGTCTCCTCGATATCAGCACCCTTGTCGCGCAGATCCTTGGTGATCTCTTCCGGCATCTTAAGCTCGTCCGGAGAAGCGAAGATCATCTTGTTGCCAAACTGCTGCATGAAGTAGCCAAGGCTGTGGACTGTACGGCCATACTTCAGATCGCCGAGGAAGGTGATCGTCTGTCCGCCGAGGTGTCCGAGTTCCTTGCGAATCGTATAGATGTCAAGCAGAGCCTGTGTCGGGTGCTGGCGGGAGCCGTCACCACCGTTGATCAGCGGATGAACTGCGATCTCAGCAGCTTCGATAGCGGAGCCTGCTTCCGGATGACGCATAACGATCGCATCAACATAACCATCGACTGTGCGAAGAGTGTCCTGCCATGTCTCGCCCTTAGCCTGGGAAGAAACTGACGCATTACCAAGATCGATTGTGGAAGCGCCGACACGCTGAATTGCTGAGTTGAAGGAAAGGCGTGTACGTGTGCTGGGCTCAAAGAAAAGAGTTGCAACGAGCATACCCTCGAGATCCTTGATAGCCTCGCCGTGCTTAACGCGCTTCTCATAGATCATAGCTGTATCCATGATGTGGCACAGTTCCTGGTTGTTGAAATCATAACCGTTGATAATGTCTCTGCCTTTGAAATCAAATACTGGTTCCATTCTTTACCTCCTGAATAATAATATTACAAAATATAACCGAATTTATTGATAAAACGGACGAATCCGGATTATCCGATCCATGTACCGTCGTTGCCTGCAAGAGCCTCAACAGCCTTGTCGAGAGATGTGATGATCGCAACGCGGCCCGGTTTGCTCTCTGCGAACTTCAGAGCTGCTTCGATCTTCGGAAGCATTGAACCTGAAGCAAAGTGACCCTCTGCCATGTACTTCTTAGCTTCATCAATGGTCAGGTGATCAAGAGCCTGCTGATCCGGTGTGTTGTAGTTGATGTAAACTTTCGGGACAGCTGTCAGGATGACAAGTGCGTCAGAGTCGAGCTCTTCTGCAAGAAGCTCAGAACCGAGGTCCTTATCGATAACGGCTGCTGCGCCTTCAAGGTTGCCTTCGTCGTTGATGATGACCGGGATTCCGCCGCCGCCGACACAGATCGGAACGATACCTGCCTGGTCGATCGCTCTGATGGCATCGATCTCAACGATGTCGATCGGGTTCGGGGAAGCAACAACACGTCTCCAGCCGCGGCCGGCATCTTCCTTCATTGTGTAGCCCTTTGTCTCAGCGATCTTCTTGGCCTCTTCCTCTGTGTAGAACGGGCCGACCGGCTTTGTCGGGTTCTGGAAATACGGATCGTTCTTGTCGACAACACTCTGTGTAACAACACATGCGCACTTAATGTCGCTTCCGCGCTCTTTCAGAACTTTGCCGAGTCCCTGTGCCATGTGATAGCCGATGTATCCCTGGCTCATTGCGCCGCAAACGTCGAACGGCATAGCCGGTGTAGCTTCAGAGTCACAGTTCTCGTTCTGAAGAACGATACGGCCGACCTGCGGGCCATTGCCGTGTGCAAGTGCGATATGGTAGCCCTGCTCAAGGATGTCAGCAATATAGCCGGATGTCTTCTCAACAACTTCAAGCTGTGCCTCAGCTGTTGCGGGCTTGCCCTGCTCAGCGAGAGCGTTTCCACCAAGTGCAATTACAATTCTTTTCATTTGGACACTCCTTCGTTAAATGTGATTTAATGTGATTGGTTTACAAAACATGCATTAAAAAGTATAACATAAGCACGGAAATTGTCAATAATAAATCAAGCCTGAAACCGTTGTTTATAGATTCTTAATAGTTTGTCATTTGCCTGTATTTATGCTATGATTTTCACCGTGCGGACGTGGCGGAATTGGCAGACGCGCCAGACTTAGGATCTGGTGGGCTTCCCGTGCAGGTTCAAGTCCTGTCGTCCGCAGTCAGACTTGTCGCCGGCGCCGTGATCGGTTTGTCATTTCACTGATTCGGTGATAAGATAGTTTTAACTATTCAAGTATATTGAAAAGGAGTCTACTGTGAAATCATTTATCATTCCGCTGATTATTATCCTCGTGCTGATCGCTGTGATCGTAGCACTCTATTTCCTCGGGAAAAGAGCCCAGAAGAAACAGGACGAACAGGAAGCCAAGATGGAGCAGGCTGCTCAGACCATCTCGCTTCTCGTCATCGACAAAAAGAAAATGCGCCTCAAGGACGCGGGATTCCCGCAGGTTGTCCTTGACAGCACAAATTTCATGACAAAGCGTGTTAAAGTGCCTGTCGTTAAGGCGAAAGTCGGACCGAAGATCATGACGATGATGTGCGATCCGAAGATCTTTGATACGATTCCGGTCAAAAAGGAATGCAAGGTTTCGGCCAGCGGCATTTACATCAACAAGGTGATCAGTGTCCGCGGCGGAAAAGTCCAGGAGCCCGAAAAGAAAGGCTTCTTCAAACGGATCTTCAGCCGTTCCTGATCAGGCGCCCGCTAGTATTGCTCGACATTGACTGTCTTGACGCGGTCGATGTCGATCGGAAGGATCGAATTAGCAAATGCTTTGAATCTCTCAGGCAGATCGCTGACATACAAGTTGGCGGCTGCCTGTTCTTTTTGTCTGTTCAGCAGATTATTTTCCTCAAGCAGTTTCTTGAGACCTCTTGCCGTCTCATAAGCCGGGTTGACAAGCGTGATCCGGCTTCCGAGATAGTCCGCGATCTGACTGCGAAGCAACGGATAGTGCGTGCAGCCGAGAACCAGTGAGTCGACATCTGATTTCTTCAGGAAACGCAGGTAATAGTCGATCATCTCCATCATGACAGGATGCTCGGTCATGCCCTCTTCGACCATCGGGACGAACAGCGGGCAGGCTTTGCCGATGACCGAGATCGACGGATCGATCTCCTTGAGCACTTCGGTGTAAATACCGCTTTCGACTGTCGCCCGGGTACCGATCACACCGACTCTCCCGGTCTTTGTAGTCGCAGCGGCTGCCGCCGCGCCGGGTTTGACCACGCCGATCATCGGCAGATCGACCTCGTCCTTGATCTCTTCAAGCGCAAGCGCACTGGCGGTATTGCAGGCAACGACGATTGCCTTGACCTGTTTTGTCTTCAGAAACTCAACGATCTGTCTTGAGAAATAGACGATCGTGTCTTTTGACTTGCTGCCGTACGGCACACGGGCCGTATCGCCGAAATAAACGATGTTTTCAGACGGCAGCTGCCGCATGATCTCACGCGCGACTGTAAGTCCGCCAAGTCCCGAATCAAAGACACCGACCGGTGCGTTATTGTTCTGTCCTGCCATGTTCTGTCTCCTGTTTATACTGCAACTGCCTGAGCGATCTTGTACATATCCTTTGACAGCGTCTTTGTCATTTTGGATGCCTCTTCGAAATCAAAGTCGACAAAATGGCCTTTCTGGTAGGCGACCACGCGATTCTTCTTGCCCTCGAGCAGCAGTTCGATGGCCTTTGCGCCCATCATCGACGCCATGACACGGTCTCTGACTGTCGGGCTTCCGCCGCGCTGCAGATAGCCGAGGATCGACGCGCGGGCTTCCATGCCCGTCTCCTCTTCGATCTTCTTGGCAAGCTTGAGCGAATGGCCGACTCCCTCGGCGATCACGATAATATAATGCTTCTTTCCGTATGTGCGCATCGCGCGGATATTGCCGATAATCCGGTCGACATCAATATCGCCGTCCTCGGGGATCAGAATCTCCTCCGCGCCGGACGCCATGCCGCTTTCAAGCGCGATGTAGCCGCTGCTGCGTCCCATGACTTCGATGATACTGCAGCGCTCGTGTGACGTTGATGTGTCGCGGATAATATCGATCGCTTTCATTGCGGTGTTGACCGCGGTATCATATCCGATCGTATACTCGGTGCTCGCAATGTCAAGGTCGATCGTCGCAGGAACGCCGATCACGTTGATGCCGAGCTGCGCGAGTGACAGCGCGCCGCGGTATGATCCGTCGCCGCCGATGACAACAAGCGCGTCAAGTCCGTGCTTTTCACAGATCTCAGCAGCAAGTTTCTGACCCGGTGCGGTCCTCATTCTCTCGCTTCTCGCAGTCTGAAGAACTGTGCCGCCGCGCTGGATGATGTCAGACACATCCCGGCTGTTCATGCTGAACATGTCTTCTCTCAGCAATCCGTGATAACCGCGCCTGATGCCGACCATTTCCAGTCCGCTGTCAAGACCTGTCCTCACGACCGCGCGCACTGCCGCGTTCATGCCGGGAGCATCGCCGCCGCTGGTCAGTACACCGACTATCTTGATTTTCTTCTTTGCTGCCATCTTACTTTCCTCCTTTGACTGCGATATTTTCATTTCCGAACCGCATCTTAAGCTCTTCGATCGTCCGTCCGTCGGCAGATATGCCGCCTTCCTTATCGAACCGTCTGGCCTTGCGGCCTTCGTTTATATAGACAACCAGACAGTCATCACCCGGACGCCGGTTGATCATGTCGACCAGATATGGTTTTTGTGTATTGTAGCTTTCAATATTGTCGAGCCGCACCCACAATTCACGGCTGTTTGTCTTCCGCATTGGCGAGACGCTCTCGCAGATCAGCTGGCTGTCCCGCTCATCGTCGGTCGAAACGCGGCCTTCGACCCAGACGATCTCATCTTCCTGCAGCAATTCCCTGTAGCGCTCATAGCTTTTCGGGAAGACGATCACCTCAAATGTCCCGACCATGTCTTCGATGATGATATAAGCCATGACCTGATTGTTCTTGGTGTACTTGATCCGGACGTCCGAGACGATCCCGCCGGTCAGCACGCGCTGTCCGTCATAGAGTCTGCCCTTTTCTTCACCGTTGTTCTCAAAATCAGTGCTCACCGCGCTGACGCGTCTCTTCCACTCTGCCGCATACTC